>DATBSH010000237.1:0-15751 GCA_036559885.1 Pyrinomonadaceae bacterium | reverse complement strand
CATATGACATTCGACATTTTTCATTTGTCATTTAGGACTACGTGCCGGTACGCCCATGAGTGTGAGGCTTTGAATGGGTAAATCGGAAAATGCAAATGACAAATGAAAAATGTCGAATGTCATATGGTAAATGGTTCCTGCTCCTGCCTGCTGCTCCTGCTCCTGTTTTGAATCAGCGTAATCGATGTAATCTGTGGATGGCCTTTTCTTTGCAGAATGGGAGGGGTTGCGATGAAGAGCTATCGGAAAGAACTGTGGTTCAACGTGCCGACTCGGCGTGCATTTATCAACATTACTCCACAGGTTGAGGAGTGCTTGCGAGAGAGTCGAATCGTAGAGGGTTTGGCGTTGGTCAATGCCATGCACATCACCGCGTCCGTCTTCATTAACGACGACGAGAGTGGGCTTCATCATGACTATGAAACCTGGCTTGAACAACTCGCTCCACACGAACCTGTCAGCCGCTATCACCACAATAGGACTGGAGAGGATAACGCTGACGCTCACATCAAGCGACAAGTGATGGGACGTGAAGTTGTCGTTGCGATTACGTTCGGCAAACTGGACTTCGGCCCATGGGAGAAGATCTTTTATGGCGAATTTGATGGTGGGCGCAAGAAGCGTGTGCTGGTGAAGATCGTAGGTGAGTAATGGGCATTCCGGAACTGTTAGGGTTAGTCATCAAGTCTTGAAACCACGCTCCATGGCGAACACGATTGCTTGTGCGCGGGTCCACACACCGAGCTTGTCGAAAAGATTCGAGACGTGATTACGGACAGTCTTTTCGCTGATAGACAAACGTTCCGCGATTTGTGCGTTACCCAAACCGCCCGTCATCAGCGTCAACACCTCACGCTCGCGCGGTGAGAGCGAAGCGAACGCGGCATCTTCACCGTCTCTCGATCCTTTCAGTCCAGTGAACTCCGAAACCTCATCGCAGAACCGCTTCCAGGCTGGCTCGTGCTCCAGCAGGATATGGTTCTTCGAATCAAGCTCAACGAACTGCGCGCCGGGAATCCCAGCCGCGAGGATGTGGCCTTCCGTAATTGGCACAACCGCGTCACCGCGCGCGTGCAGCACCAACGTTGGCGCACGCACCTCGCCAAGTAGATCAGTAACATCGATCATTGCCCTCGATTCGAGAAGCCTTGCGGCGATCTCCGGCGTCAAGGTCTTTCGACAGAGGTCGTTGTACCAGCCTATCTGTTCATCCGTCCCTTCAGGGGCGAACCGCGACGTGAAGACTTGGCGAAACGTGGGATTATCGCTGCCCCATTCGAGACGAACGAGATCAATCATCGCCTGGTAGAAACTTGCGCGGTCGGGATCGCCGCGACGGAACGGCCCACGCGCATAGCCACCGTAAAGCACGAGTTTCGAGACGCGCTCAGGGTGTTTCACCGCGTATGCCACACAGATCGCGCCCCCCTGAGAAATGCCGAGCATCGAGAACGGCTCCTCCAAGTCGGCTGCCGTGACAATGTCTTCTACATCACCTACCCAACGATCGAGTGAGAGGTTACCGATGTTTCGATCAGTCATGCCGCAACCGCGCTCGTCATAACGAATGTAGCGGAAGTTGTTGCTCAAGAACTGTATCCAATGCCGCCAGACCGGGCTCTCCCATTCGTACTCAAGGTGGGTTAACCAATTCGCAGCCTTGATCATGACAGGCCCTGCGCCCGCTTCGGCCCAGGCGAGCTGGACTCCGTCAGTAGTGCGCACGTATCGGATTCTCTGCGTAGCTTTCTTCATCGCCCGACTTTACTCCGTGATCCGAATAACATCTGCGCGGTGTCGTTAATTCTCACGTAGCGCCTCTTGCAAAGCTGCCTTCGCCAGAAGTCTGGTGGAGTCCAGAAGAGGCACTTCAACATCCTCCGGTGCGAGGATAAGCGGGATCTCCGTGCATCCCATGACGACTGCGTCACAACCTTGCCTCGCCAAATCGACCACAACCTCCCGAAAATATTCTCTGGTAGATCTTTCGAACGTGCCCTTAACCAGCTCCTCGAAGATAAATGTATTGATCTTCTTCCGCTGCTCGCCGTTAGGCGTCACTGCCTCGATGCCACGCTCAGATAAAACCTCACCGTAGAGATTTCCGTCCATCAGAAATCTGGTCCCGAGGATGCCGAGCTTTCTCATCCCCTGTGCGGCAGCGACATCAGCTACGACCTCTACGATGTGAAGCCACGGAATGGGCGAGCGGTGTGTCATAAACTTGAACGCTTCGTGCGCCGTGTTGGCAGGACAAATCGCAAAGTCGGCACCGGCGCGCGCGACCCTCTCAGCAGATTCAAGCAAAAGCCCGGCTACGCCTTCCCAATCCAACTTAGAAAGAAAGCGCATGTAATCCTCAAGCGGGAATGAATGAATTGTGATCTGAGGGTGCTGATACTCGCCCATCACTGACGCGGCCTCGAGGCAGATGGAGCGATAGCAGAGCGCCGTGCCCTCGTAGTTCACAGAAACTATGCCGATGTGCTTAGCCATACGACCAACGAAATTCGGGCGGTCTGGGACATAAGTCCTGGTTGATGCGGCGCAGTATACGTAAATCGGGACGAAACGCCCATACCCTCAGGCCCCCTAAACCATCATTATGCCGCGCATGAAAGACGACGTCCTGCGCCACCAACTGACCGAGCACGACGAAGCAGGATCCTGCGAAGCGAACTCGAAGAATTTTGAGATGACATCGTGCCTACATGACCTGGTTAGAGATCATCCAGACTTCGAAGTGCTTTGTGAGCCAGCGCTTGACCCCTATCACTTCCGCTACGTTCCGCACACGCTCGCAGAGCGTTACGAGGAACCTGAAATTCAGGGCCTGCTCGATCGACTTAACGAGGAACTTGTGGAGAGCGTGCAGCGCATCGGCCTTAATTCAGTAATGACGACACGTGTTCAGGGCCGCGTCGCGATCCAAATCTCGTGTCGGTCTAACGGAAGTTCGGCATCGGACCTCGGCGTAACGTTTGAGGTGATCGCTCGGTGGGGGCGGCTCCTTAACACAAAACGGTCCGTCGGTTATCAGGCAACACCAGACATGGAGGACAGCAATGTTTAAGCGAATCGCATTCTTCGCGTACGGAAGTTTCAGCTACCTGGTCTTCCTCGCAACGTTTTTATACGCCATCGGTTTCATAGGCAACTTCGGCGTGCCCACAAGTCTCGACGGAACGCCGCAAGATCCCCTCGTAGTCGCACTGCTGATCGACGTGGGGCTGCTGACTCTGTTCGCAACGCAGCACAGCATTATGGCGCGCAAGTGGTTCAAGAAATGGTGGACTCGGATTGTGCCGAAACCGCTGGAACGATCCACCTACGTTCTGTTCTCGAGTCTTGCGCTCATCCTGTTGTTCTGGCAGTGGCGACCGTTGGGCGGCGTAGTGTGGTCCCTTGAAGAGCCGGTCGGTCGGTTGGTACTACGTGCGTTGTTCGCCTTCGGTTGGTTGACGGTGTTGGTATCCACATTCCTGATCAACCACTTCGATCTGTTTGGCTTACGACAAGTTTGGCTTTACCTGCGCGGCCGGTCTTACACAACTCTGAAGTTTGGGACGCCAGGTCCATACCGATTAGTTCGGCACCCACTCTACGTCGGTTGGCTATTCGCGTTCTGGAGCACGCCGACGATGACGTTCGCTCACCTGCTCTTCTCAATTGCTACTACGGCTTACATTCTCCTCGCGATTCAATTTGAAGAGCGCGACCTGGCACGCGAGCACGGCGATACGTACGAGGCTTACCGAAGATCAGTACCGATGCTGATTCCCTTCATCCGACGCAATCGCAGTTCGGAATCCGTAGAACAGATTTCGATGCGAGCTCAGCCAAGAAGCTGAATAGGATGCAGGTTTAAACAAATGAGGGCGTGTTCGCCATCATCGACTGAACACGCGCTCCACTCACAACAACTCTTGAATCAATGTGGAGGTAACGTATGAAAAGGTTTCTGCCATTACCAATCTTTCTCGCGATCTGCTGTTTGATCATTGGCAGCGCGACGATTACAACTAGCAGCACTTCTGCCGCAAGCGTGACAGTTGATGCTCTCTCTCCAGACACCAACCGCGAACTCGCGCGAGCTCGCAACGCAACTGCTAAGTACCACGACTTCGACCGCGCCGACGCTGAGGGCTATGAATTTTTACAGTGTGTGCCGGGCGAGGGCCTTGAGTACGTAAATTGGTCGCTCGTTGACTGCACCTTCGATATCGAGCATCCGGAAGCACTGCATTACATCGCGGACGGCGATGGCTTGCGACTTGTCGGTGTGGAGTACGTCGTGCCGGTCGCTTGCACGGCCACGGCGCCAGAAGGGTTCACTGGTGACCACGACGAATGGGAGTTTGAGGCGGAGGGTTTGCCAATCTGGGCGCTGAGAGCCGCGATTTGGCTGCCGAACGAGGAAGGTATGTTCGCCGAGCACAATCCACGCATCCCTGGCTGCCCATAGATTGAGACGGAGCCTGTAGCTTTGGGATGTTGGTCCACTTGTGTTCATCGGATCGCAACGTGATGAAAATTGAAGGGCTCTTCCGTACGCTTACCAGCGTGTCGCTCCTCAAGGAGATAGTTTCATGAAACTAACAATAGTTCTTCTCGCGTTGATGTCTGTCGGAGTCGTAGTTCTCACCCCGAGAACTTCGGCGAGCAGCGGCGACAGCGCTCTGAATGACCAGTTGATCGCGGTCCTCAATCAGCACAGGTTCACGGGCAGAATCGGCTCAACCCTTGAACACAGGCTGGGCCGAAAGATCGATAACCAATTAGCGGAACTGGGCAGGCTGGCTTTTCATGACAGCCTGCTTGGTTTGAATGACGACAACTCCTGCTCAGGTTGTCACGCCGCACCAAATGGCTTCGGAGACTCGCAATCAATCGCCATCGGTATCGAAAACAATAATATTGTCGGACCGGATCGAACGGGCCCACGCAACCAGCGCCGTGCGCCAATGATCCTCAACAATGTTTTCTATCCTGGTTTAATGTGGAATTCCAGGTTTGCAGCGGTCTCTGGCGATCCATTTGACAACAGCGCTGGATTTCAATTTCCCGCCCCAGAAAGTTTCACCTTGTCGTTCTTACCTCACTTGCTTACTGCACAAGCGTTTATTCCTGTTACCGAAAATGTGGAGATGGCAGGTTTCAGTACGGCGGTTCCAGATACTCATGACGGAATCCGGGACGTCGTAGTGCAGCGGCTGAACGCCAACAGCGAATATCGGAAGCTATTCGGGAAAATCTTTTCTGAGGTGAAATCGGGTGCTCCGATCACTTACGAAATGCTCGGAAGAGCTATCGCAGAATTCGAGTTCATGCTTGTCTTTGCTGATGCTCCGATCGACAAATTTGCCCGCGGTCAAAAGAACGCGATGACTGAGGAAGAAAAGCGCGGCGCGCTGCTTTTCTTTGGATCGGCAAATTGTGTCAGCTGTCACGCAGTATCTGGTCAATCTAACGAGATGTTCAGCGACTTTCAGATGCATGTCGCTGGTATACCTCAAATCAGTCCTTCGGTAGGCAATGTAGTCTTTGATGGGCCAGGTGCGAACGAGGACTTTGGTCTGGAGCAGGTCACAGGGAACCCAAATGATCGCTATGCGTTCAGAACCTCGCCGCTGCGGAATCTCGCACTTCAGCCCGCCTTCTTTCACAATGGTTCCTTCACCAGACTGGAAGACGCAGTGCGTTACCACATGGACGCAATCGGCTCGGCTCCGAGTTATAACCCAGCCTTAGCAGGTGTCGATGCTGACCTGCAGGGTCCACAAGGATCTATTGCGCCGGTTCTAGCGCGTATTGATCCCGCCCTGGCTACACCAGTTACATTGTCCACTGACGAGTTTCGTCAACTGATCGCCTTTCTGCGCACCGGCCTTCTTGACCCGAAAGCGAATGCGCACGAGCTGCGTAAGCTTATTCCGGCGCAGTTGCCTAGTGGCCGGCCTATTCACGTTTTCCAGTAGAGATTGCCTGGAGAATCTTACTGAGCCTCAGGGATCGGCTTTTCACTAGCGGTCATTTGCTCCCTCAGTTGAGCGACGTGGCTTACGATGATTTCCTGATATGAGTTGTTCATGAATGCTCGCGTAGAGCGAGTCATAAAGGAACGCTGCCCGCTTTGCCGTTTCATGATCATCACCGGTCACTAACGGAAAGCCTTGGCTAATCAACTGTAATCCGCGTGCGGCCGGATGATCATTCAACTGATCCCTGAAGTCGGCCGCTTGAACTATCGCTGCCATTTCTTTCAGAACTGGATCGTTGGAAAACCGTTCCTGCACGAGAGCAGCAAATGAGCACAAACCTGTTTCCGTTTTATGTGGATAGGTAGCATTCGGGGCGTCGAATCCGATTCCTCCCTGCTCTGCTTGAATTGTTGAGACCTCATGGGGAGAGACAAACATGAATTCCGCGGATGAATCGATAAATTTTCGAATTAGCCAGCATGTGGCCGTGCGGTTGACTCTTATGTGTTCACGTGTGACCCATTTCATATTGATGCTCCATTCGTTAACTTGCGTACCTTTCTTCAACCGTTGCGGCAAAGACGAAGGTACCGATCAGTCCAATGACACCCGCCACGATAAATGGAGCCTGCGGTGTAATGCTCCAAAGGAGTCCGCCGATAGCAGCAGCTGGTGTGATCGATAAACTCCGCATCAAATAGTAAAGACCAACAGACCGCGCGCGGACATTTTCTTGTGCGAAATCGACAATCATCGCCTTGCGCGCGGGTTCACCGATCTCACGGAGACCACCAATCACGAATGCAAGCACCAGCAGGGCGAAGCTGGACGCTGCAATTATCGCGAGCGGAAAAATAGCAAAGCTAAAAAACGTAGCAATCACAAATGGCTTGCGGCCTATTCGGTCAGCGATCTTGCCGGCTGGAATGTAGACCAGGATAGAGGTAACCATTTGAACAGCCACCAGTGCCCCGTATCGCGCGACACTGAAGCGTTGTACGTTAGTTACATAAAGGATTGTGATCACTCCAGTCATGCCTTCACACGTTCGAATAATCACGTCAGACACCAGCAGGCGCCTTAGAACAGTGTGGAAGCTCCGCCATACACCAACAATTCCGATTGGATGCAGAGCTTTAACCGTGACGTTGATCCTGAACAGCAGCAGCATTGTTGCCAGGGCAAGCACCAACGTAATTAAGAGTGCAACATGAATACCCTTCACTACACCTAACGAAGTGATCAGAACGCCACCAACGATCGGTGCAATCACGATAGGAACGCGCTTCAAAATAGATTGCAGTGTGAAACCCATTGCGCGCCGTTCGCGTGGAAGAGAGTCGCCGATGACCGCAAAGATCGCCGGTGATGCCATGCTTTGCCATGCCATCACCAAGGCCAAACCGATAAAAAGGAACGGCCACGATGGACTGATGAGGTAAACGAGATATCCAGTGCACGCCAGGACCAGAAAGATCAAGAAAGCATTTCTGCGGCCGGCATGATCGGCTAGCCATCCGCCAGGATATTGGTAGACAGCGTCTAAAAGATCTTCAGCGGTTCCATAAAAACCAATCATTGCGGTGCTGGCGCCGAGTGCTTCGAAATATTTTGGTATGAACTTCTTCCACAACTCTTCACCGAGCCCGAGAATGAACGCCGCAGCTGCAGCCAAAGTGACATTTCGCTCCAGACTCAGATAATCGATTGCATTTCTGCGCCAGGAGGCAGGTTCTTTAACTGTCACAGACTCGTTCATCACTAACGTCCGGATCTATTTTTTGCGGGGAGTCTTTGGCTTACGCTGCTTTCTTTTAATCGGCGGGGTATTGTCGGCCTGCTTCCCGAACAATGTAAAAAGACTGTCGAAGATAAGATTCGTCTGTTGCAGTAATTTGCGATCATCTCGCAAAGTTTCGCTTAAGCCATTGATGATGGCGTTGAGACCAGCAGCTTCCAAACGATTAAATTTGTCGTCCTTCAAGTCAATGTCATGAACGATCTCCGCTAAATCTCGCAGACCTCGAATATGGGTTAAGCCAAATCGCTTGAGCATCGTTTCAAAGGTGCAGTCTTCCCCCTGATGCGTAAACTCGGCGCCGAACATATCGAAGGGAATTGCTCCCTCAAACGTTTCGTTGTCACTGACAAAATAGAATCGCGGACGCTTATCGATGAATTGAGAAATTAACCACGCCGAGGCAAGACGATCTATGTGCAGGTTGCATCTAGTCATCCAGCGGCGATTCTGATAATCAGCGACGGCTAGCAAACCTGATCTGCGGGGAGAGAGTTTCTTCGCGGGCGCTTGCGAGAGTCGGATGGTCTTTTGACAACGGTCGTATGCATTCACCGCATCAGCGCGTCTTTTCGCATTGAAAAAGTCGTTTGCGATGATGCGCTCCAACTCGGCATGAAGTTTATCAAGCTCCGTCTCATGTGCGGCCAATCGGCCCGGTGATAGATGTTTTGCGCGGGATTGTTCACGGATCCTACCGGTCAGACCATCAAACTCAGCCGTAAGGGCTTCAAACTCTGCATCCCGCACCTCGCGAAATGTTCTGATGATCTCTTCGTCGGTAGCGCCCTCGACGGAGCCGGCGCTAAATACAGCTGCCTCGCCACCCGCCGACTCGATCTCCTGCTTCAACCACTGGAAGTCTTCGTATGTCTTCTCATTCGCCGGTAGAACGTAGACGGAATTTTTTATTGAAACAGCACCGAGCTTCTGCAGTTTGCGCCAGATTCGGACACGCAGATTCGTGGGCCTCGCTGGTAATTGGTGAACCAGCAAAATCCAATTCGTAGATGATTTGATATTTGTTCCGGACAACGTAATGTGCAGTGTAACTGGTGTTACATTGTAGATCAAAGCGAGGCGATGGCATAATGTGACAGTCAATCAGGAGGAGGTATCTCGCTGTCCGCCTTGCTTTCAAGGCGGCGTTGGTTGTTAATGCTGATTTTTAGTGGGCCTCTACTTTGCGACAGACAGAGTCACCGGTGCCACTCTACAGGCGCAGCTGTCGCGAACGAAACGGATACGAATTATTCGAACATCTTTTCAATTTGGAATAGGATTTTTGGCACCTGCACGCCTACTATTGACTTTTGTGCACTGCGCCATGGACTGCCTGGATTTGATGACCACGAGAAGCAAACGGACACTGCATTGTTGAAGCTTCCCTACTCGATCAATGCATAGGGTCAATAAACTCTTACCTGCCGATTGCGCATGGCTAGCGTCAGTACTGCTGTTAATAACGATTGGAAGCGTTGCTGCTCAAACCCAGCAGAATCAGACGCAGCAAGCCGCAAATCCACAAGGCAACTCGAATAGTGTTCGCATACGGCGCATATCGGGGCCAATCAAAATTGACGGGCGGCTCGAAGAAGCCACTTGGTCAGAAGCAGATGTCGCAGACGGCTTTCGGCAACAGGAGCCGACTGAAGGAGCTCCCGCTTCTGAAAAGACTGAGGTTCGTCTTTTATTTGACGATAAGAATTTGTACGTTGGCATTCACGCCTTTGATTCCGAGCCCACCCGCATCAACGCCCGTGAACTGGTCCGTGACGCAACCTTTTCCAACGACGATAAGATAGAAGTTCTGCTCGATACCTATCATGACCGTAGAAACGCATATCGATTCACAGTCAATCCTCTCGGAACTCAACAAGATGCATTGATTACTGATGAGGGGCGAGACGTCAATCTTTCGTGGGACGCTCCTTGGATTTCGGCTGGGCGCATCGATCAGACCGGTTGGATTGTCGAGATCGCAATACCACTTACGACTTTGCGATTCACAGAGGGTGCGAGTTCCTGGGGTTTGAATTTTGCTCGCATTATTCGTCGAAAGAACGAGGAGAATCTATGGACGAGCTGGCAACGCGAATTTGGATTGGAGCGGGTTTCTCAAGCTGGCGAACTTAGCGGTGTTGAAGAAATCAAACGACGAAGGCTTTATGAAGTGAAGCCTTACGTGTCCGGAGGTTGGCGTCAAGGTGTTCCGCTGATTGGAGAGTCAGGCTTCGATGCAGGAACGCAGGCCAAGGCTGGACTCGAGGTAGCCAAGATCGGAATTACTCCCTCATTAACCGCTGAGTTCACTGCTAATCCTGATTTCGGACAAGCAGAGGTCGATACTCAAGTTGTTAATCTGACCAGATTCTCGGTCTTTTTTCCTGAAAAGCGGGACTTCTTTTTGGAGAACGCCGGTGTTTTTCTGTTTGGCCGAGCCGAATCTAATCAGCTTTTTTTCACTCGGCGAATCGGACTGACTGACGATGGAGCACCTGTCCCAATCGACTACGGCGCAAAAATTACTGGGAAGGTAGATCGATTCAACATTGGTTTTCTTCAAGTTCAAACACGAAATCTGGGCGACAGTTTGTCGCCCTTTGGCGTACCACGCCAGCAATTTACTGTCGCACGAGTAAAGCGCGATGTGTTGGAGCGTTCTTATATTGGGGTGATGTTTGTGAATCGGCAGGGTGCAGTTTCATCCACCGGTACTGATTATAACCGCGGCGCCGGAGTAGACGCTGAGTTCAATCTGACGGACCACTACCAATTGAAAGCTTTTTTGATGGGAACAGCGACGCCCGGCGTACGATCAAGTTTTCTATCAGGACGAATCGATTCGCGCTTTGAAAATGATCTCTGGCGCTTCATCACTGTTTACGAGGATATTGGCTCAAACTTCAACCCGGAACTCGGCTTTGTGGAAAGAAATGCCATTCACCAATACTTCGGACAGTTGGCATACAAACCGCGCCCCCGCTTCATTCCTCACGTGCTACAGATGGAATTTGAAACCCAACTTGAGTACTACACTGATCGAAGCGGCAAGTTGGCCACCAGGCAGACGGAAGTTTCATGGGACACTCAATTCAAGAATTCATCAGATTTCTTTTTTCGCCCAATCGAAGATGTGACAGATGTGCTCAAAGAGCCTTTTGAGATCCGACCCGGGATCGTAATCCCGGCAGGAAGTTATCAATTCAATCGGCCACGAGTCTCGTACACGAGCGATCGCAGCAAGAAGTTGGTTTGGAACGGCAGGTATAAGTGGGGCGACTTCTATTCCGGCAAGAGAGACGAAATCACTGGTGGCGTCACTCTTAGGCCGAATGCTCACCTTCTCTTCGACTTGACCGATAGCTTCAATAGCGTTCGACTACCCCAGGGAGATTTCACGACCAACCTTATCGCGGGAAGAGTCAATTACAACTTCTCACGCAAACTTCTCACTTCGGCACTTCTACAGGTGAATTCGGCTGCACGGATCTCGTCTATCAATATTCGGCTGCGCTACATCTACCGACCGAACAGCGATCTGTTCGTTATCTATAACCAAACAACAGGCGTTGGACTGGATCGGCCTTCGTATAGTTTCCAGATCAAGTTTACGAGGGACTTCACATTTTGATTTGAAGATCCGGCAGCACCACCGCAGGAGCATGTATGCATAAACATTACAATCTGAGAACCAAACGCAGAACAGAGTCGAGATCCACTGGATTGAATTACAACCTTACGATCATGTGCTTGATCTTAGTTATCTTTTTCATCGCTTGTTCCTGGTCGCATAAGCCTCAACAGATGAATGCGCAGCTAAATCATGCTGGTAGCTCTGCTGTCGAAGCTCCGTCGCCAGAAAAGCTCCCTCTGCGAACACTATCAGATGTAACACTCACAGACGGACCAAGTCGCTTCGACTATCAGTTCATTGACACCGTTAACAACCGGCTGTACATCGCACACCTCGGTTCTGATTTGCTAACCGTGTTCGACATCAATAAGCAAACGGTTGTCGGAGATATCAAGGAGTTGAGGCGCGTTCACGGAGTAATTGCCGTTCCAGAGCTCCATCGCATTTACGCGTCAGCTACCGGAACGAATGAGTTGGCTGTAATTGACGATCAATCTCTGACTGTAGTCGCTCGCGTACCAGCCGGAGATTATCCAGATGGCATCGCTTACGCAAAGAAACAGAACAAGATTTACGTCTCTGATCTTCACGGCAAAACCGATACTGTGATCGACGCTGCTACGAATCAGAGGATCGCTACAGTTCAGCTTGGAGGCGGCGCCGGAAACACCCAATACGATGCCGTCTCCGATCGCATCTTCGTTGCTGTGGACGGCCGCGAGGAGTTAGCGGAGATAAATCCGAACGTAGATCAAGTCGTTAATCGCTATGCTTTAGGCGGCTGCAAAGGAAGCCATGGCTTACTCATCGATGCAGAACATCGGCTCGCCTTCATAGCCTGCGAAGAAAATGCGAGCCTCGTTGTCTTCGATCTTGAGATTAAGAAGCCGAGTTCGACTTTGCGTGTCGGTGCAGATCCAGATGTTCTTGCTTTTGACGTTGGTTTCGCTCGTCTTTATGTCTCGGCCGAGAGCGGAGTCGTCTCGATTTTCGACGTGCGTGAACGACAATTGGTGAAAGTGGGTGAAGGGTTCTTCGCTCCTAATGCTCACAGTGTCGCCGTTGACAGTCAGACACACCGCGTATATTTTCCGCTTCAAAATATCGGGGGAAAACCTGTACTCAGAATCGCTCTGCCTTCTGATAAGCAGCTATGAGGATCCTACAAACACCGTCAACCAAAGAGCTTTACGCGCTTGCGAACGGATCTTGAGTTGTAACATTCAAGTTTCATTCGCAAGCGCGTAAACTTCTTTCAGCGCTTGTTCTATAGTAAAGACCTGAACCATCCCCCCGACTGCTCGAGTCTGTGTCAAAACTCGGTTTGCCAGGGGAGTCTTTCATTGGTGTTAGTTCGTGTGATTTCGTGGATCGCGCTGCTCGTTAACAAAACGGACGATCCACGAAATCACACCAACCAAAACCTAACGGTAATCCGAGTGTTTTGACACAGTCTCTGCTCGTCGGTGCGATTTAGTCTCTGGTTGGACCTTCACGAAGAACTGGTAAAACTTCTTCCCAAACCTTCAGCGGCGTTTTTGTGAATCGATGACGAATCAATCCGCCAACATGAAAGCCATACGGGTTTACGATCGAAGCCGCATATTAGGTCTTCACACTCTCGGCTTCTTAGTCGTAACACTGGCTGCCTACTTTTCGGCAGTGATCACTTTGGGTTACATGCTGAACCGGATCGGCGTCGTAAGAGCTGCGGTGCTGATTGGTTTGGCTGTGGCATATCTAGTAAACGGCGTCTACGGGTATTCATGGGCCAAAAAAGGGGACTCGATCAGACGATCGCTCGTTTACGTCGCAACTCAGATCGGCATAGGTACGACGCTGCTCTTCTTGGCCATGTCGCCGGTGATCATGTTTGCAATGCTGCCGGTTGTTGGACAAGCGGTGATGCTGCTTTCAAGGCGTGTGATGTTTGCAGCTTGCGGCACAATGCTGTTGTGCCTGGTCGTTCCGATGGCTATGTTCAGTGGATGGCGCGCCGCATCTGTTCTGGGACTTTTCTTTTTGGCCGGCATTGTTTTTGTCGTCGTGATTACAGAACTTGCGGTTAAAGAGCAGCGCGCGAAGCGGGAAGTCGAACGATTGGTTTCTGAGTTGAAAGACGCGAACGACAAGCTTCGCCAATATGCTGATCAGATTGAAGAACTTGCTACGCTCAAGGAGCGGAACCGTTTGGCGCGAGAAATTCACGACAGCCTTGGGCATTATCTCACTGTGGTAATCGTGCAGATCGAAGCTGCGGTGGCGCTGTTCGAAAAGGATCGCGAACATAGTCTTGACGTACTCCGTAAAGCCCAAGGTCTAGCGCAGAAAGGTCTGGCGGACGTTCGACGTTCGGTAGCGACGCTGCGTGCTTCGCCGACTGAAACGTCTTCGCTTATCGACTCGATGACCACCTTGACTGAAGAGTGCCGCGTGTCTGGTCTTCCGGCGGAGTTTCAACTAGTAGGTACGCCGCGCAACCTCTCTCCCCCTGCCGAACTGGCGTTATATCGCGCGGCGCAGGAAGCACTGACAAATGTACGTAAGCACTCACAAGCACGCACCGTCACGGTGAGCCTGAACTACTCAGCAGACAGTGTTTGGCTGAAGGTGCATGATGACGGCATCGGCGCGGCAGAACTGACGAAGGGCTATGGCCTGATTGGAATGCACGAGCGAGTGCAAAACTTAGGCGGCGAGGTGAAAATCGTTACCGCACCTGATCAGGGATTCACGTTGGAAGTAGGTTTACCGGGATGATTCGAATCATATTGGCAGATGACCAAGCGCTTTTTCGTGAAGCTCTCAGAATGCTGATTTCTTCACAGCCGGATCTGGAAGTAGTCGGCGAAGCGGCCAACGGAGAAGAGGCTATTAAGCTAGCGGACTCATTTCGTCCGAACGTTGTGCTCATGGATCTTCAAATGCCGCTCATGAACGGCGTAGACGCCACCCGTCGTTTGCACTCGGAACAACCCGATTGCCGCGTTATTGCGCTGACCACCTTTGACGGAGACGAGTACGTATTTGATTGTTTGCGCGCGGGCGCAGTCGGCTATCTGCTAAAGGATGCCCCGTCAGAAAACTTGTTTGCGGCGATTCGCGTGGCCGCAAGCGGCGAGTCGTTTCTGCAGCCTTCGGTCACGACACGCGTGCTCGCCGAATTCACGCGTCTCTCCGATCAGCCGCCGCTATCTTCATCCAGGTTGGTCGACCCGTTGTCGGATCGCGAACGCGAAATCCTCCGGCTGATCAGTAAGGGATCTACCAATCGCGAAATTGCCGAAGCATTATTCATAACCGAAGGCACGGTGAAGAATCACGTCACTAACATCCTCAGCAAGCTCGACGTCAGGGATCGAACTCAAGCGGCGCTCAAAGCGCGCGAGCTTGGCTTCTGCTGATCAACCACACTCACCAAACAGGTCATGCTCAAATCATGACCGTTCAACATGACCTTAGACACATCCCGTTTTCGCCTTTTGCTGATAATTTGGGTAAGGCGTTCGTAAACTTTCTCAATAACATAACTAATCGACCACGGGAAACCTTTGTCATGAAAGCAAAAACTCGTTGGCATATCGGGGTCTCGATCGCATCTCTTTCCACCGTCCTTGGGTTGGTTACGCTATTAGCCAACGAAGGACGCGTCACAGCACAGCAGACTGCTCAACAACCAAAAACCGCTGAGCAAGTTTTCAAAAACATCAAAGTCATCAAGAGTATGCCCGCAGGCCAATTGCAAGGGGCCATGTCGTTTATTGCAGCATCGCTCGGCGTTGAGTGTTCCTACTGTCACACGCCGCCCGCGATGGAGAAGGATGACAAGCCCACGAAGGAGACAGCGCGGCGCTGCTTAGCGATGGTTAATGAAATCAACAAGAACTTTGGCGACAAACCTGTCGTCAACTGCTCCACCTGCCATCGCGGCAAGACCAAACCGGTCGCTATTCCACCGCTGCCGCCTCTTAGTGTGCCGTTTAGCGCAAACAACGCAACGCTTAGTCAGCAGCCGTTGCCAGCAGTTGATGAGATATTTGATCGGTACATCAGGGCACTCGGTGGAGCGCAAGCTCTCGATAAAGTCACGACCCGCATGCGTAAAGGATTGGTCTCGGTAGCGGGATTGCAGGGAACCTTCGAACTCTACGAAGCAGCTCCCAACAAGTTGCTTTTGATTGGGTCGCTGCCGGCGCCCGTTGGTTCCGTGCAACAAGCATTCGACGGAACTCGGGGCTGGGTTAAGAACCAGAATGGAGTCTTTGACATGAGCGGGGATGGACTCGCCCAAACTCGGCGCGAATCGAACTTTTACGGTGACGTTAAGCTCAAAGA
>DATBSH010000236.1:0-9225 GCA_036559885.1 Pyrinomonadaceae bacterium | reverse complement strand
CCCGGTGGACCTTGGCGGTCTGATCGATGGCGGAAGACTCCTACTTTCGGCAAGCCGTTGCTTCCAGTTTGCACTTCCGGCAAATAGTTGCTTCCAATTTCGCCGTGCGGCAATTCGGAGATGTTAGCAATGGGCGCTCTTTGCAGCCCTCGCGGCAATGTTTTGCTTCCTATCGCGGCAAACTAATGGTGAAGTTACAGTACGTGAACTTGAGTCAATAATTTGCCGCTCCGGCAACTTATTGGTTCCATTTCCCGAAAAGTATGGGAGATCATATTTTTAGCGAGAATACCAGCAGCCGCTGGTCAATACGCATACCGTGATTTTCGAAGGAGCCAACCGAGCTTGACCTCATGCTTCCTGAATCTCATTCTTGATTTGCCTACTGACTATGATTCAGAAAAAGAGTGGCAAAAATAAGTAGAGAGCCGACGACGACGACAATCAGCCCTGGACCTAGTTTTGCCACCATCATCGGATCGGCCGACAACTGGCGATAGATGATCAGCAATTGGAACAGCGACCAACTCGCAAAAGCGAGCAGAGTAAATCCCAACAATCCGATCACCCATCGCAGTCGCAAACTGTCACGCCGGAGATACCAAACTCCAGCCAAAATGCTGAGCCCACCACCTCCAGTGAGCAGACGGCCATTCAGGACATCGACACCACGATACGGCTGTAGGCCAGCAAAAAGTGAAAACCAGGATAACCACGTCCCTAGAATAATGATCAATCCACCGCTAATCGCTATCCATGCGATGAGCATCCTGGTCGGTAGCTTGGGGCCTAAACGCCGAGGACGTTGATTAGAAGAAAGGTGTTCCATGATTGTTCTTCCACTCGGTCCGCGTGAGTTTTTAGCGAGCAACACAGGCTTGGTGGAGTTCCCGTCACTAATGAAAGCTATGGCCTCACGTTGAAGAACAGATACGCGTTTGTCCGAATGTCCCCAGTGATAGTGGTACCAGATGGGTCGCCGGCCTGGAGTGCTCGCACGGTAGCCAGGCTCTTGCCTGCGACAATTTGATCCCATACGGCCGGACTCTTGACACCAATTACTTCGAGTTCCCACCAACCGCCATGCATAACGTCGATAATATGACTGTGAGCCGGCAGTGGTGCGTCCGCTGGACCACCGATACGGGAGAGATCAATGGTCGAGGGGTGATTGATGCAGTTACCGACAGTTGGGCATTGCAATGTTGATGTATCAGGACGGAAACCGAGTGGCGTCATGACGTGGAGTATCGGGATCGGTCCAGGACGCGGATCCACTTCGCCATCCTCGCCAACCTCACATTGACTTGGAGCACCACTCGTTGGTGGCGGTTCGCAGAAGAAGTCCCGGGTATAGAAGAACTGTACGGTCTCACCGTTCAACCAACCTCCGGTGAAACCGTGTGCATCACCTGCGGATCCCTGCATAGCATGATGCGCAGTTCGATAGTTTGCAGCGTGGGTATTTTCGGACGGCCATGCGAAGCCAACTAAAAGGCTCACACTCAAGGCCAAACCAGCGAGCAGAGCCAATCCCACGATTCGAGGATTATGACTAATTCCAGATAGCATGATATTTCTCCTCGTTGTTCTCAGAACCATTGATAATCAATTTCAGACACCGATCACACCTTCCAAAGGGCGCGCCTATTGACGGCTCAATGTGTTTCAAAACGGAATTGAGCTGAGAGTCCTCGCCTCGGAGCTAAATGATGACGAACAGACCGACGCGTCGGAATACCTTCGGGTGTCCGAATGGCTAAAAGGGGATTTGAGGGAACCGTCTAAAGGGAAACCGGTGTATTAGGGTAGGCCCTAAAACTCAAAATGTAAAGATTTAAATGATGTGAGGAAAACTATACACAGCCTCAACTTTGCTTTAGACTGAGCGGGCAGAATCCCTTTTTCTCTCGGCGACGACCAACATAAGCGAGCCCAGTGAATTAATCGTCGGTTACCGCACACAAGGAACATCGCCGATGCCCTCTGCACCTAAGCAATCATCGTCTAACGAACAATCCACTAACGAGGACGACTTTCTGGTCGTAGGAATCGGTGCTTCTGCCGGCGGCATTCAGGCACTGAATGAGTTTTTCAGGCACGTTCCTGCAGATAGTGGAATTGCTTACGTAGTGATTCTTCATATGTCGCCTGAACACGAAAGCCGGCTCGCAGAGGTGCTGCAAACCACCGCAGCGCTCCCGGTCACGCAGGTTCGTCAAGGCGTTAAAGTGGTTCCGAACCACGTTTACGTAATACCGCCAAACCAAAATCTCATTATTACGGATGGTCACCTCACTCTTAGCCACATGATTGGTGTGGAGGAGCGTCGGTCGCCTGTCGATTTATTCTTCCGCACACTCGCCGAAACCAATGACTCACGTGCTGTTTCCGTGATCCTTTCGGGTACCGGCGCCAATGGTTCGATCGGAATAAAGCGAGTTAAAGAACACGGCGGCGTCGCCTTCGCACAAGACCCGAAAGAAGCGCAATACCCGGATATGCCGCTCAACGCGATCGCCACAGGAATGATAGATGGCGTGCTGCCTGTGGCAGACATCCCACGCAAGATTCTGTCGTACAACCAGCACCGCGGTTCAGTGCACTTGACCGAACCGCAGAGAATTCAGGCCACCGATGAGGAGGCCCTGCGGGAGATCTTTACGCAGCTCCGCACACGCACGGGCCATGATTTCTCGAATTATAAACGCGGGACAATGCTTCGTCGGATTGAACGCCGGATGGGTATTAAAGAACTGTCACGGCTGCCTGAGTATGCGAATCATATCCGTGAGAACCGCAACGAAGCTCAGGCCCTGTTGAAAGACTTACTGATCAGCGTCACAAACTTCTTCCGGGATCCACAATCTATTCAGGCACTGGCCGATAGAGTGTTGGCTCCCATTCTTGCCAACAAGGGAGCTGAAGATCCTGTACGCGTCTGGGTTGCAGGGTGTGCAACGGGGGAAGAGGCTTACACAATCGCTATGCTTTTGAGCGAGGCCCTCCCCAGCGGATCAAATCAGCCGCAGATTCAGCTGTTTGCAACAGATCTTGATGCGAAAGCCATTGCCATGGCCCGTGAAGGATATTACAGCGAGGCAGAACTTACGGATGTTTCTCCCGAACGCCTGCGAAGCTTCTTCATTAAGGAGCCCATTGGCTATCGTGTGCGGCAGGAACTAAGAGAGATGATCTTGTTCGCAGTTCATAACGTAATTAAAGATCCGCCGTTTTCGCATCTTGATTTGATCTCATGTCGCAACCTTTTGATTTATCTGAATCGTTCCGCCCAAACTCGAATGCTTGAACTGATGCATTTCGCATTAAACCCCACCGGCTATCTTTTTCTTGGCGGGTCGGAATCAATCGAGGGGTCGATCGAATTGTTTTCGACCGTCGACAAGGACCACCACATCTATCAAAGCCGACCTGTTCCGACGCGAGTAGTGTTTCCGGTTCCTGAAATAACTTTTAAGCCAGGTTTTCCGCCGCCCATTGAGAAAGACCGAACTGCTCAGGAATCTCGCGCGTTGGAACGTATCGCTTATGTGGATCTGCATCAACGGCTGCTTGAGGAGTTTGCGGCGCCCAGCGTCGTCATCAATGAAGAATACGAGATCGTCCATCTTTCTGATCGCGCAGGCGATTATATGCAGATATCAGGTGGGGGCCCCTCAAACAATCTGCTAAAACTCGTCAGGCCGGAACTACGTCTCGAATTGCGGACAGCTCTCCATCAAGCAGTCCAAAATCACGGACAGGTACAAACCCGTCCCATCCGAATCGATACTTCCAGAGGAATGAAAACTGTTGCGGCTATGGTACGGCCAGTCCTGCGTCCTACCGATCCCGCTCGCGGCTTTATTCTCGTTCTGTTTGAAGAACAAGACCCTACAACAGGAGACGACCCGCGTCAGGTCGAAACGACGACTGAGCCCGTTGCACAACAACTTGAAGATGAATTGATGCACGCCAAGGCTCAACTTCGCGCGACTGTAGAACAGTATGAAATCCAACAAGAAGAACTGCGCGCGTCGAACGAAGAATTGCAGGCGATGAATGAAGAGCTGCGTTCGGCGGCGGAGGAACTCGAAACGAGTAAGGAGGAACTGCAATCGGTTAATGAAGAGCTGACGACGGTAAATCAGGAATTAAAGATCAAGATAGAGGAGTTGAGTCAGGCAAACAACGATTTTACGAACCTGATGAATTCAACGGATATCGGGACCATCTTCCTTGACCGTGCGTTACACATCAAACTGTTTACTCCGCGGGCGCGTGACGCCTTCAATCTAATCTCTTCGGATATTGGACGCTCGCTCGCCGATATCACACACAAGCTGAAGCATCACGAATTGATAGCTGATCTGGAAGAGGTCATGTCAACGTTGCACAAAATCTCCCGCGAGGTCGAAACGACTGACCATCAATGGTACATGATGCGGATTCTACCTTACCGAACAGCAGAGGACCGGATTGATGGAGTAGTCATGACACTACTCGATATCTCCGAAAGCAAAGTCGCCAAGGGTGAATTGGAGACTGCTCGCAACGAGCTGGAGCGTAAAGTCCTCGATAGAACTAGCGAGCTTCGCGAAGCGAATGTGTCACTGTCGGCCGAAATCACTGAACGGCGGCAATCAGAGGTGGCGCGCAAAAAACTGCTTAATGAATTAGTCAGCGCTCAGGAAGCAGAACGGAGGAGGCTTGCTCGTGACCTTCACGATCAATTAGGCCAACAACTCACTGCGCTGCGGTTAAAACTTGAATCAGTCAAACACGAGTCGCTGAAAGGGAAAAAACTACAAGCCACTATCGCTGAATTGCTCAACATAACCTCACAGTTGGATTCTGACGTCGATTTTTTAGCACGACAACTAAGGCCAGCCATACTGGATGATTTAGGATTGCCTGAAGCATTGCGAGTCTATCTTAGACAGTGGGCCGAACACGTCGATGTGACAGCGCAGTTTCATTCGACGGGTTTTGATACCGAACGTCCGTCTGCCGAAATCGAGAATAATCTTTACCGCATCGCCCAGGAGGCTCTCAATAATGTCGCCAAACATGCAAATGCTTCGGCTGTCGACATACTGCTTGAGCGACGTGATAAGCACGTTGTCCTGATTGTGGAGGACAATGGAAATGGTTTCGCGGTTGACGAGCCACGAGGCCAAGATTCGCATGGGTTGAATGGAATACGAGAACGAGCTGCATTGCTCGGCGGACAGATGGACATAGAATCAAGCCACGACAAGGGAACGACCATCTTCGTTCGAGTACCACTGCATGCTGGAAGCGATGAAGTAAATGAATAGGATTCGTATCTTAATTGCCGAAGATCACGCGACTGTTCGCGAGGGACTAAAACTCATTTTGAGCGGTCAATCAGATATGGAAGTGATAGGAGAAGCTGAGGATGGTAGGTTCGCGATCGAACTCGCGCAAAAGCTGCTGCCGGATGTTGTATTGATGGATGTGTCGATGCCGGGTCTCAATGGGCTAAAAGCCACCGCCAAACTAAAGGAGTGGTGCCCAGAAGTACACGTACTAGCACTTACCCGTCACAGAGACGATGGTTATCTGCAACAAATTCTCCGCGCGGGAGCCTCCGGATATGTCCTAAAGCAAAGCCCTCCTGCGGAACTGCTTCACGCAATTCGCGCAGTTGCAAAAGGCGGCAAGTACCTCGATCCAGCCGTCGCAGGGAAAGTCATGGGAGGCTATGCGGGCCGTCGTCCACTCAATCATGAACCACGTCTGGAGGTAAGTGATCGCGAAGTAGAGGTCTTGCGATTAATCGCCTGGGGCCACAGCAATAAAGAGATTGCTTCCAGACTGGATCTGAGCGTCAAGACTATCGAAGTCCACAAAGCGAATGCTATGAAGAAGCTGGGGATGAACAGTCGCATCGATATCGTTCGTTACGCGGTACTTCAGGGTTGGCTGCAGGATGCTTAGATGCCTGACATGTACCAGCGTGGCGGTCCGATTTTCGCCAGTCGGGCCCTGGCTATCACACCAGCTAAGACAATCAAATTAGGCAAATCTTTGGTTCCTATCAGTTAGGGAAATCCCTTAGTCCTGTCTCTGAACTTCCCAATAGTCAGCAGCATCGGATCTCCACAATATGTCTGGACACGTTGGCCTGGACTATTCCAACTATCCATGGACCATGGTGCAGCCCCGGCAAGCCATTTTCCTAACATAAGGATATTTGTGGTCTAAAAGATCACTTACGGCATTCACATGCAAAACATTCGAATTCCCAGGAGCTACTCGCCAGACCGCGAACTACACTTTAGCGGGCTTCTTACAAATAAGTTGCTAACATCCTTACCAGGTCCAGTTTTCGCGGCTATTCTCCCGCATCTCGAGCCTGTCACTTTGAATACCGGAGACGAAGTGTACTCATGCGGCGCCAGAGTGGAAGGGATATATTTTCCTGAGACTGCCGTGCTGTCGCAGCTCTCCTATCTGGAAGATGGGAGCGCGACAGAAGTTGCCATGATCGGAAACGAGGGACTTGTCGGTCTTTCCGCACTCCTTGAATGTAGAGCCAATGCCTTTTGGACGCAGGTTACCGTTGGCGGAACCGCGCTATGCGCGCATGTGGACGTGCTTCTTGAAGAATTTCGGCGAGCGGGATCATTTCAGAAGCAGATACTCTCTTATACGAGCAGTTTTTTAGATCAGGTGTCGCAGCGTGCAGTTTGCAACAGTCGTCATCGATTAGAAGAGCGATTATGTACGTGGCTCCTGATGGTCCACGACCGTGCTCACGGCGTTCAGCTACCATTGACGCACGAGATGATTGCCGAACATCTGGGTGCTCGACGCGCGGGTATTACCAGCTTCTGCACGCTACTGCGCGAGCATGGAGCAATCGCTTACCAACGAGGCCTGATTTCTGTAGTTGATCGCAAGTTGCTCGAAGACATGGCCTGCGAGTGCTACCGTCGAATTGCTCAATCTGTAGTGCGCAGCTAATAGCCCCAGCAAAACAGGAGCAGGAGCAGCAGGCAGGAAGCAGGAAAAGGAATCATTGGTCAATTGTCATTGGACATTTATCAATTATCATTTTGCCCTGGCGCTAAGGGCCAGATGCCAGGGCGAGGTGCGTTAGGCTTCGCACTTATCGGCCAAATGATAATTGATAAATGTCCAATGACAATTGACCAATGATTTCTTTTCTTGCTCCTGACTGCGGCTCCTGCTCCTGTCTTTTCCAACCTTTTGCTAGACTAGTGAATCCAACAACGCGCGTACCTCTCCCGCTTGCAAAAGCCTTCAAGTACTGCTAAATCTCGTCCAGAAAAGCCCCTGGGAGAAGTAATCATGAAAGTATCCTTCCGCTTGTTACTTGCCTTCGCTCTCCTTTTAGCAGCAGTTAGCCCAATACTCGCCGATACCGTGCGTTTGAAAGACGGCAGCGTGATCCGCGGGCAGGTTATTGGGTTTCGGGATCAGCAGTTCGTGATACTTATAGGCGGGGGCGCCCGAGGCAGGCGCGGTCAAACAACCGTTTATGCGGAAGATGTGGAATCTATAGAGTTTGATTCGAACACTAACAGCTCAACTGTAGGCGATAATGGTACGAATAACATCGGTAACTCACAGCCTGTTCGTCCCAACACACAGCCTGACAATAAAGTTTCGTACCCAAAAACTACCGACAATGAACCTGCGCCAATCAACGCGGCACCCAAATTCTTCACGATTAAGGTAGCCGTACGAGCTGACAATGCAAACAACGGGTGGACAAACAGCGGTCTTGTGGTCAGGAAGGGTCAGCATTTACGAATCAGTGCATCCGGTCGGGTGTCGCTGGGTCGTGGCCGCTTTTCGACCCCGGCTGGTGTGCCGTCGATTAACGACAATGACAAGCTGATGAGGCTGGAAGCTACTGGCGCTCTGATAGCTGTAATCGGTGATGATAACGACGACTTCCTCTTGATTGGGCCGCGGCGTGAGTTCATTGCGCAACGTGACGGAGTGTTGTTTTTGGGCGTAAATGAAGGCGATCTGGCTGATAACACCGGTACCTACGATATAGTTATTGAGGCTGAAGCGAGCGGCGGTTCAGCACGTCAGTAGAACGTAGGAAACTCGCGTTATTCTCAAGGCATCAGACTATTTCAGCTTATTTGCAGCGGCAGGAGCTCCCAATCCAGAGCTCTTTTCTTGCTGGGTTTCCGTGGGGTAGTGCAATGAAATCTCCTAAATCTATTTTGAGTCTGGCAATTATCGGTCTTCTCTGGCTGAGTTCGAGCGCGCCCATGGCTGTTTCCCAGTCGCGCCGTCAGCCGCCAACCACTAACGAGAAAAAGAATAAACGCCCTGATCCTTCAAAGCCGGGTGAACAACAACAGGAACCGTTGCCGCCCGACGTCGTCACTCCACCAAAGGAGCTTGAGAAGGTCACGATCGGCACGCAGCTGGTCAACATCGACGCCGTTGTTTACCACAAGAAAAGTGGGCAAATAGTCTCGGGTCTGAAGAAGGGTAACTTCGCGGTTTTCAAGGATGGCGTTCAGCAAACGATTACCAACTTCTCAACTCCTGAGGCGCCAATAACTGTGGCGATGGTTGTCGAATACAGTAAGTGGTCGGAAATTTTTGGTTACTACGGAAGCGGCGGCTACGATCCCGGAACATATGAAGTGATTCGCCCGACCGCAATGTTTCTTACCCGGTTCATCAAGCCACCAGATGACTATGTATCAGTGGTTGCCTTTGATATTCGCCCGACGCCGTTAACTGACTTTACAAACGATCCCACACGGATCAACCAGGTCATTAATCTTCTCCTTAGAAACACTCCGGCATTCCGCGAGACAAACCTCTTCGACGCGTTGAAGTTTGTGCTCGTCGGAGGTCGTGGGGATTCGGTGGTTCTCGAGGACTCGAAATCCGCTAAGTCAGATTATGGTGGGCTGGTTGCCGTTCAGGGTCGTCGTCGCGCCGTCATACTTATCGCTTCCGGAATCGACACCTTCAGCAAGATTAATTACGGCGACGCCCGAAAGGTGCTGCAAAACGCCGGTATCCCGATCTACATCATCGGCACTGCTAACCTGTTCAAGAAGAAATTTGGTGATCGCCTTGGCGCTCTCGACGGATTGGATGGGATGCCAGGCCGGATGACATTCCTGCAGGCAGAGAACGCGCTTCAGACCTTCGCCAAAGAAACAGGTGGCGCTTACTACCCAGTGACGTTTG
>DATBSH010000235.1:0-7808 GCA_036559885.1 Pyrinomonadaceae bacterium | reverse complement strand
CTCGCTCGCGATGCCGCCATCGCCTGAAACAGAACAAATGTCCGATACGCTTTAGAGCCTCTTGCAAAAATCGAGACAATGCCACGCCCTTGCGGCGTGGTGTTTCACGTTTGCAACTAGAAAGAGCCGTGAACCGATTTTGAGATGCCACGCGCTTGCCGCGTGGAGTCTCACGGTTGAGACTGGTAATGACAGATTCTCGGTAAAACGTAAACCTCCACGCGGCAAGCGCGTGGCATCCCTTAGCTCGTCATCTCACTTGTGTAGCGACAAACGTGAGCACCACGCCTCAAGGGCGTGGCATTGTCTCGATTTTTGCAAGAGGCTCTTTAGCTTGTCGGGTCTCGCGTCAGATGCAACTCCAGAGTCATTCCAGAGTTGAAGCTAATGAACGTTGACGACAAGCTAAAGCGTATCGGACATACAGAATCTGCTTCTATTTTAAAATTCCGACCCATCTGGTAAAGTACAGCGCATTGCAATAACACAATTTAGTCGTTGAGATTTTGGAGGGCCGTTGTGTCTCGTTAGCACGGTCCGCGATATGTACAACTCCCGAATAGCTTGTACCCTGCCCCATTCGTGGAGTTTCACTTTTGCTCGTGGTGTTAGAGCTTCTTTCTAGTGCTGTAGAATGCCGCAAATCTTCCACCACAGCACCAACGCACTCGCCAAAATCACTATCTACGGTGCGGTGTTCGTTCTGGTCGCTGGCCTCTGGATGACCGCTGAACTCAATCGTTCATCCTGGAACACAGGTCAGTGGGTTGAGCGTCAACAGCCGGTGCAATTCAGTCATAAGCATCACGTCGGCGACGATGGCGTTGATTGTCGCTACTGTCACACCTCAGTCGAAACATCAGCTTCAGCCGGAATGCCCTCGACGACAGTGTGCATGAACTGTCACAAGCAGATCTGGGCTGAGAGTCCTTATCTTGAGCCGGTGCGCGCGAGTTTCCGGACGGGTAAGCCGATCGAATGGATTCGCGTTCACGACCTGCCGGATTTCGCATATTTCAATCACAGCATTCACGTGCATAAAGGTGTGGGTTGCTCCACCTGTCACGGACAAGTGGATGAGATGCCGATTGCTTATCAGGCATCAACCCTGCAGATGGAATGGTGTTTAGAGTGTCACCGCAATCCGGAGAAGTATCTGCGGCCACGCGAGCACATTTTTGATATGAAGTGGAAGCCGCCCCACGATCAAATCGAAAAAGGGATGGAGTTGAAGAATCAGTATCAAGTTCAGGACGCCAGAGTTTTGACGAGTTGTTCTACATGTCATCGCTAATGTTTTCATGAAGTATTCAACTTCTCATTCTCCCCAAGCTTCAGCTTGGGGTCGCGGTGACCTAAGAGATTGTGAACCGTTTCAACGGTTTACTTTAAAAGTAGCGACCCTAAGGTTGAACTGGGAAACCGTTAAAACGGTTCAGGCGATTGAAGCCGCGTTAACCCCAAGCTGAAGCTTGGGGAGAATGAGAAGAATCTCGCTAGTCAAGATCAGCTGAGGCAAAATCGTAGTTTAAGAACCATGTCCGACAATCGGCATATTAATTTCCAACTGATGCGCGATCACATCCTGTCTTTGCAGGATGCTGACACTGAACGGCGCACAGGCAAGAAATACTGGCGGAGTCTTGAGGAACTCGCAGACAGTCCGGTCTTTCGTGAGTTTGTCGCGCGCGAATTTCCGCAGCAGGCTGAGAAGTGGGATAACGCGCTCGAGCGACGAACTTTTCTAAAAGTTATGGGCGCCTCTCTCGCCCTTGCCGGTTTGAGTGGATGTGTATTCCAACCCGCCGAAAAGATCGTTCCATACGTTAAGCAACCCGAAGAGATTGTTCCGGGCAAACCGTTGTTCTTCGCAACTGCGGCTCCGCTCTTTGGTCCGGCCACCCCGATACTCGTTCGAAGTAATGAAGGGCGACCAACAAAGATCGAAGGAAACCCCGATCATCCGAACAACCGTCCAACCGAGTTTCCCAGGGACGACGTAGCACAGGATCCTCGCGGCTCGAGCGCAACCGACATCTTCACTCAGGCTTCGATCCTGAGCCTCTACGATCCCGATCGATCGCAGACACTTACATACCGTGAAGACATCCGCACCTGGACCGCGTTTGTTGGTGAGATCCGCACAATTATCGACGGCCAGCGGGGCAAGCAAGGTGCCGGGATACGGTTTCTCACCGAGTCGATTATCTCGCCTACGCTCGGCGCGCAAATGAAAGAGACGCTCGCGTCGTTCCCACAGGCGAAGTGGCATCAGTACGAACCCGCAAATCGTGACAACGCATTTGAAGGATCGAAGATGGCGTTCGGCCAGCCGGTCAACACGATCTATCGCTTCGATCTCGCTGAACGCGTTCTTTCGCTTGATTGTGATTTTCTATCTGCGTTTCCCGGGCACCTGCGGTACGCGCGCGACTTCATGGCGCGACGACGAGTCACGGAGTCGAACAAGGACATGAACCGCCTCTACGTCCTTGAAACTACGCCCAGTAATACCGGCGCGAAGGCTGATCACACGTGGGTTGTAAAGCCGAGTGAGTTTGAGCAAACAGCGCGGGCGTTGACGTCTGCGGTTTCGGGCGGGTTGCAATCGGCGGGCGGTTCTGACTGGCAATCAGTTGTCGCAAAGGATCTGTCGCAACACCGCGGCGCGAGTATCGTGCTAGCTGGTGATCAGCAGCCACCCATCATTCACGCACTTGCACATGCGATGAACAGTGCACTCGGTAACGTCGGCAAGACAGTTTTTTATACGGATCCGGTTAACGTGAATTGGGTCAATCATCGGCAGTCGTTGCAGGAACTCATAACTGATTTCGATGCTGGTCGTGTAGAGCTTCTGGTGATTATCGGCGGTAATCCTGCGTACAACACTCCGGCGGATCTCAAACTAGACTGGGAGCGGCTTAAGAAATTTCCGAACTGCGTTCGCGTCCACCTGAGCGACTACAAAGACGAGACCTCTCAGCTTTGTCACTGGCACATCCCGCGCGCGCATTTTCTCGAATCGTGGAGTGACAGTCGTTCCTATGACGGCACAGTCACGGTACTCCAACCATTGATTGAACCGCTCTTCGATGGCAAAACCGCGCATGAGCTGCTTGCAGTGTTTTCCGATCAATACGATCGAAAGCCTTATGACATCGTGAAGCAGTACTGGCAGAGACAGGGGCAGGGTATTCAGGGGCAGGGGCAGCAGGCAGGAGCAGGAAGCCAGCAGGCAGGAGCAGGAAGTAATCAGCAGCAGAGGCAGCAGGCAGGGACAGGAAGTACTGGTTCATCGCAGGCCGCGGCAGACTTCGACACAAAATGGCGGCAGGCGCTGCATGATGGCTTTATCGCCGATAGCGCGCTGCCAACAAGAACACTCTCGGCGACAGCGAACCTATCGGCAACCCAATCGCAGCAAGCAAGTAGTCAGTCGTCTGCACCGAGCGGCTTCGAGGTGATCTTCCGTCCCGATCCTTCGATCTATGACGGCCGGTTCGCAAACAACGGCTGGCTACAGGAATTGCCAAAGCCGTTGTCGAAAGTTACCTGGGATAACGCAATTCTGATCAGTCCCAACTCTGCTTATCAGCTCTATGGCATTCGCGATAACGGTGGTAGCACCCATGGTCGCGAACACTACGTTCATACAGTGGATCTCGTCGATGACAACGGCCGAACTGTTCGCGGGCCTCTTTGGATCATGCCGGGTCAACCAGATAACGTTCTAACTGTTTATCTGGGTTACGGACGTCGCCTGGCCGGACGCGTTGGCAATAGTACTGAGACCAATCTTGTCGGCTTCGACGCCTATCAAATTCGCACTTCTGATGCCCCGTGGTTCTCGAATCGTATCCAGGTTCGCAAGACCACTGAACAGTGGGTTCTAGCCACAACTCAACAACACTTCCTTCTCGAGGACCCAAACTTCGAACGCCAGGAACGCGACATCCTTCGTTCGCAGCCGCTCGAAGAATTTCTGCGAGGCGAGCGTGAGCGTGCTGAAAGCGAAGAACCACATGAGACGCTCTACGACCCGACTCTCTACGATGCGAAGAATATGGGATTCGGTTACGCGTGGGGAATGGCGATCGACATCAACAACTGTGTTGGGTGCAATGCGTGCACAATTGCCTGCCAAAGCGAAAACAACATTCCCGTCGTCGGCAAACACGAGGTCATTCGCAGTCGCGAGATGCACTGGATCCGCATCGACACTTATTTCAAAGGTATGGATCCGAATCGTCCGGAAGAAATCGAATTCATGCCGGTGCCTTGTATGCATTGTGAGAATGCGCCATGCGAACCTGTCTGTCCGGTCCATGCCACAGTTCACAGCGCCGAAGGCTTGAACGATATGGTTTACAACCGCTGCGTGGGAACGAAGTACTGCTCCAACAACTGTCCCTACAAGGTGCGAAGGTTCAATTTCTTCCTCTATAACGATTGGGACACACCGACTTATCAGTTGATGCGCAATCCTGATGTGTCTGTCAGGAGCCGCGGAGTAATGGAGAAGTGCACTTACTGTGTCCAGCGGATTCAAGCAGCAAAGATTCAATCGGAGCTGGAGGGCCGCAAGGTTCGCGACGGAGAGATTGTGACAGCTTGTCAGGCTGTGTGTCCGACTGACGCGATCGTTTTTGGTGATGTGAACGACCCAAACAGTCGCGTATCGAAATTGAAAGCGAACGAGCGGAACTATTCGTTGCTTGGAGAGCTCAATACGAAACCGCGGACAACTTACTTGTCGGCTTTACGAAATCCGAATCCGGAGATTAAGGGTTAGATGTCCGATACGCTTTAGCTTGTCGGTGAGTCGCGCAACATTGATCGCTAGAAACCAGTTGAGTGTTCTCGGCGTCCACGACAAGCTAAAGCGTATCGGACACAAAGCATGAATCACGACGATCCAGAGACAACGTATACCGAAGGGCCGATTCACACCACTGCGCCCGTGATCGATCCGCGGCTGACGTTTGCGTCGGTCACGGACAAGATCAGTTCGATCGTGCTGAAGCGGCGAACGCCATTATGGTGGTTCGTTGGGTTCGTAATCTCCTTCATCCTGTTTCAGTTGATGATGTTGACGATTACGAACCTCGTTTTCGTCGGTATTGGTTTATGGGGTGTCAATGTTCCTGTCGCCTGGGGAATCGATATTCTCAACTTTGTCTGGTGGATCGGAATCGGCCACGCCGGAACGTTGATATCTGCAATTCTTCTTTTGCTGCGCCAGCAATGGAGGACGTCGATCAACCGCTTCGCTGAAGCGATGACGCTCTTTGCCGTAGCTCAAGCGGGAATGTACCCGGTGTTTCACCTCGGCCGACCGTGGTTGATGTACTGGCTCTTCCCTTACCCAAACACGATGGGAATCTGGCCACAGTTTCGCAGCCCGCTGATGTGGGACGTGTTTGCTGTGTCGACTTATGCGACGGTCTCGGCGATCTTTTGGTTTGTTGGTTTGATTCCCGACTTCGCAACGTTGCGCGATCGCGCGCGCAGCAAAGCCTTTCAAATTATCTACGGAATGCTGGCAATGGGCTGGCGCGGATCGGCGCGCCACTGGCATCGCTATGAGATGGCTTACTTGCTCCTGGCCGGCCTCGCAACACCGCTGGTGCTCTCCGTCCACACAATAGTCAGCTTCGACTTTGCCGTGGGCATCATTCCGGGTTGGCACGCGACGATCTTCCCGCCTTACTTCGTCGCCGGAGCGATCTACGCCGGCTTTGCGATGGTGCTATTCCTGACGATCCCGCTTAGAAAACTTTACGGACTGGAAAGCTTCATTACCATGCGCCACATGCACAACATGGCGAAAGTGATGTTAGCGACAGGTCTGATCGTCGGCTACGGCTACATCATGGAAGCATTCTTTGGTTGGTACAGCGGCAATCGATATGAACGGTACATGATCTGGAACCGGATGCATGGACCGTATGCGCTCTACTACTGGGCGCTAATTCTATGCAACATAATTACGCCGCAGTTCCTTTGGATTAAGAAGATACGTGCGAACCTGCTGGCGCTGTGGCTGATCTCGATTGTTGTAAGTATCGGAATGTGGCTCGAGCGGTTTGTAATCGTTGTCACAAGTCTGCACAGAGACTACCTGCCGTCGTCATGGGGCATGTATCAACCGACGCAGTGGGATTGGGGAATGTTTGTCGGCTCGATCGGGTTCTTCTTTACTCTGCTGTTCCTGTTCATTCGATTCCTGCCGATGATTTCCATCTTTGAGATGCGAACGATTCTTCCGGAAGCGGGAGTTGAGGAATAGGGACACGGAGAGACACGGGGACGGGAGACGCAGGGCAGCGGACGCAGGGACGCGGAGATGGCGGACGACGATAGAGATAAATCAAAGGACGCGAGACGTACAGACGCTGGACATACCAATGTCGGCGATCGGCCCGTCTATCCAACGCTGCGCGATCGTGAGTCGGTGGCAGCACACAATCCTGTTCCACCGTTGACGCATCATCGTCGTCATGTGCCTCCGCTCTATGGCGTGATGGCGGAGTTCGAGAATCCAACTGATCTAGTCGTTGCTGCCCGAAGGACCTACGAAGCTGGTTACCGTCGCATCAACGGCTATTCACCATACCCAATTGAAGAACTGTCGGAAGCGATTGGGTTCACGCACACGAGTCTGCCTTTGATCGTTTTGATTGGTGGACTGGTCGGCGGCATTGGCGGGTTCTTCATGCAGTATTGGATGGAAGTTATCGACTATCCCTTGAACGTTGGTGGTAAGCCCTTTAACAGTTGGCCTGCGTTTATTCCCATTACGTTTGAAACAACGGTTTTATGTGCCGCCTTCGCAGCAGTGTTGGGCATGCTGGTGCTGAACAAGCTGCCGCAACCTTACCATCCGGTATTCAACGCGCCGAACTTCGCACTCGCGACTCGCGATCGATTCTTTCTGGTGGTTGAAGCAAACGATCCGAAGTTCCAGCACGAAGAGGTCGTCGAATTCATGAAGAGCTTGAATGCGCAGGATGTGGTTGACGTCGAAGTGTGAGCCGTAACATGGGGACGGATATATTCGGTGAAGGCAAGACAAAACAATAAGGGTGCGACTCTTGGGAGTGCGGGAACTTGTTACCGCTTTGGTCCGCGGCAGCTTGCTGCCGCGCTGATATCAGGACGATCCGCGACGAGTCGCGGCGTACCAAAGCGCCGACAGGTCGGCGCACTCCCAAATGGCCATCTGTGGGGGTTGATTCTGCTCGTCTTGTTTACTGCGAGTTGCAGACAGGACATGCAAGACCAGCCGAAGATGAAGCCTTATCGCGGCACAAGTTTCTTCAGTGATGGACTCTCTGCGCGCCAACCAGTGGAGGGCACCGTGCCGCGGGGTTATTTACGAACGGATACAGAGTTCTTCACTGGAAAGAAGCGTGGAAGCACAACAGTCCCGGCTGGCGCCGGAACGCCCGCGGGACCACAGCCCTCAGCTGGCGCTGTCTCGGGTGCGAATGCCTATCCCGACGACGTTGATACGTTTCCTTTTCCAATCACTGAGGATGTAGTGCGACGCGGTCGCGACCGCTACGACATCTTTTGTTCTGCCTGTCACGGTCGCACCGGATACGGTGATGGCATCGTGGTGCGACGCGGTTTCCGGCGCGCTGCGTCGTTTCACGATGACCGTTTACGGCAAGCGCCGGTTGGGCATTTCTTCGACGCCATCACGAACGGTTGGGGAGCGATGCCGTCTTACGCGCCACAGGTACCCGTACAGGATCGCTGGGCCATCATTGCTTATATACGAGCGTTGCAACTTAGTCAAC
>DATBSH010000234.1:0-7188 GCA_036559885.1 Pyrinomonadaceae bacterium | reverse complement strand
ACAACTTCGCGAGTACGCGAATCGTGATGACGTGTTGGTGCTGGCGTTACCTCGCGGTGGTGTTCCGGTCGCATACGAGGTTGCCAAAGCTTTAGAAGCGCCGTTGAACGTGTTTCTCGTCAGAAAACTTGGAGTTCCAGGTTATCCCGAACTGGCAATGGGCGCGATTGCTAGTGGCGGAATTCGTGTTCTTAACGAGGATGTAGTCGATCATCTTGGAATACCCGAATATGTGATCGATAGAATCGCCGAAATCGAACAAGCGGAACTGGAACGACGGGAGGGGGCATATCGTGGCGATCGGCCCGAACCAAACGTGCGCGGTAAGACCGTCATTCTCATCGACGACGGGCTTGCCACCGGTTCCACAATGCGAGCAGCTGTATCCGCTCTGCGTCAGCAAGGTCCGGCATGGATTGTTGTCGCCGTGCCAGTGTCAGCATCCCAAACGTGCAATGAATATCGAATGGGCGCGGATGAAATAATCTGCGCACAAACGCCAGAGCCATTTCTCGGTGTAGGCCAATGGTACGACGACTTCTCGCAAACAACGGATGAAGAGGTTCGCGATCTTCTAGCGAAGGCGAAGCTTGAGATGGAAAATCGACAGCCGGCACACGCTTAGAGGGAAAAACAAACTTATGGCTATAGCAAAACGAAGTTTGGTAACAAACGCGGTCCAGGAAATTTCAGAACCCCTTAATGGCAGCCTCGGTGATTACGATCGATTGCTGACACTCATCCACGAAGCCCGTTTCTGTCTCCTGGGTGAAGCAACGCATGGCACGCACGAGTTTTATAAAGAACGCGCCGACATCACCAAGCGTTTAATCAAAGAAAAGGGGTTCACCGCAGTTGCGGTTGAAGCCGATTGGCCTGATGCGTTTCGGGTTAATCGTTACGTTCGCGGTCTTGGTGATGATCGCGATGCCAATGAAGCGCTGAGCGGGTTTAAGCGTTTTCCCACGTGGATGTGGCGCAATACCGTAGTACTCGATTTTGTCGAGTGGCTTCGGGACTACAATGCTTCACTTCCTCAAGGAAAAACTCCGGTAGGCTTTTATGGCCTGGATCTCTACAGCTTGTACACATCAATCGAGGCGATTCTCACCTATCTGAAAAAAGTTGATCCTGCGGCAGCTGAGCGCGCGCGCCATCGGTATTCTTGCTTCGAACATTTCGCTGAAGACACGCAGGCCTATGGATATGCCGCGAACTTTGGGATTACTGAATCATGCGAGCGTGATGTTATTGAACAACTGATCGAATTGCGGCGGAGAGCCGCTGACTATGCGAGCCGAGATGGACGAGTAGCGCAGGACGAATTCTTCTTTGCTGAACAGAATGCGCGCCTCGTGCTTAACGCCGAAAGATATTACCGGACGATGTTTCGGGGTCGGGTGGAGTCGTGGAACCTTCGCGATCGTCATATGGCAGAAACCCTCGATTCGTTGGTGACCCATCTCAACACTCAAGGTCAGCACGCGAAGGTGGCGGTGTGGGAACACAACTCTCATCTTGGCGACGCGCGCGCAACTTATATGGCGGACTATGGCGAACTCAATGTCGGTCAGCTGGTGCGTGAGCGATACGGACCGGAAGCAGTGTTGGTAGGATTTACAACTTATACCGGCACGGTTACTGCTGCTTCTGACTGGGATGGACCAGCTGAGCGGAAACGAGTACGACCAGCACTGCCTAATAGTTACGAAGCATCCTTTCACGATGTAACTGCGCCCAACTTTCTTCTTCCATTGCGAGATGTCGGACCGGCTGCAATTGCAGTTCGCGATCCACGTCTAGAGCGAGCTATTGGTGTGATCTATTTGCCGCAAACTGAACGGCAAAGTCATTACTTCGAAGCGCGATTGGCAGACCAGTTCGATGCGGTCATTCATCTGGACGAAACGCACGCCTTGGAGCCGCTCGAACGTCAGGCACTTTGGGAAAGTGGAGAGCCACCAGAGACATTCCCAACAGGGGTTTAAGGAGGGAATCATGTCGACACAAGAGATCCCGCGTGAAGAATGGAACAGCTTCTTTGACAGTTTTAGTCGCCAGCACGAGGGATGGCTGGCAACGCTCGAGGTCCTGCATCCCGATATCGGAGCGCAGCAGGAGGCGCGCGCACTGCCACTCGAAGGTATCAGCCACGCATCGCGGTCAAACACCATCGCAATCAGTTTAGGTAGAACGGCGGCGGATCATGTGACACATACGATCGCCGATGCGGAGCACGTGCGGCTTGAAACGACTGACGAAGGGGCAAACGCCGCTTTGGAAATTGAAGCCAAGGACGACTCAAAGGCCTTGTTGCGATTTCGATCTGCGGTACCGCCGGAGTTCGTAGACGGTGTAGTGCTGGAGTGATGATAAGAGGGGAATCATCCTCCGCGTTTAAAGTACTGAACGGCGCGTTCGTGTTTTTGGGCGGCCTCGCGCGTGTCGAATGTGCCAAGATTTTTTCGCTTTCCGGTCTTGGGATCTCGTTTGCGCGAATAGAGACGGTATTTACCTGATTTCAATTTTCTAATCATTTTTACTTACCTCGGTCGTGACGGAACTATTGCTCAGGCAGTTTTACTTGATTTGCCATATAGGTCGCGCAGTTCTTCCTTAGCGGCTTCAAGTCGTTTCAATTTAGTTTTGGAGAGTTGCTTGCCTGCGCGATTTATATAGAAGTTGAGCATCGACATCGCTGAACGAAACGGATCGCTCTTACGGCGACCACTGCGATCTGCGGACCGTTTCAGCGATCGCGCGATACTGCGGGGATCGTCTTTCGTAAAGACGCCCTCTTCTAAATCCAAAGCATTGCTCTTTTCCGTGACGCGTTGAGACCAGCGTTTACGTTTGCTTGTTGGCATCGGAAACCCTCCTCAAAATCTGATGCATCTTGACTGAACCAAGCATCGGTTGTGCTCGCTGAGCTGCTCCGTCGGTTTCATTTTCCAGGCACTTCTTAATCGCAAAAGCGATACCACGCGAGTCAGTTGCAAACAGGGGATTTCACCTAACACGCGAGCAATGGATCAATTGACCGCACGAGTCGGTATACGTGTTGCTTCATTCAAAACCCCGAAAGTAGGAGACATTTTGCTCGTCGAATCATTCTCAGCACGGGCTAAGGTAGAGGTCTGGTCTGTATGTGCGTTACTCGAACGCCGCATTCAAACTGATGTTCTGATTTCATGCGGCGGGTTCGATATGCGTAAGGGTGAATAAGCGAAACGAAAGGAGTAAGCATGCCTGAAGAAGAAACACTCGAACGCGCTGAGCAAGACAAGCGAGAAGGAAAATCTCCCAGCACACAAGCTGGAGAATTCGTTCGCGAAGAAATTGAACACATCAGAGAAGGTAAGCACGGCGCGCGTTCAACTAAACAAGCCATTGCGATTGGATTATCGAAGGCGCGCCGTGCGGGTGTGAAGCTTCCAGCGAAGAGAGCATCTAAGGAAACGCAAGAACAGGCTGCGCGGGATATGCGCAGAGCCGGCAAGAAAACGAAGTCAGCGAAACGCTCGCGTGCTACGTTGCGTGCGCTGAAACGTGAAGGGCACAGTGCGGCGTCGAAAGAGGCGCTATCTCGTCAGGCGCGTCGCGCCGCAGCCAAACGGTCGGCGGCATCGCGGTCGCGGGCGGCCAAGAAGGCTGCTCGGACACGAAAGAAGTAATTGCGTAAGTTGAAAAAAGTGCGCATATGGCGGTATTATTTGTGCCAGGTGGCCAAGCCATCGTTGGTGCAAATATGGTGAAAGCTTCAGCGGTTGCGAAAGTTTTAGGCGGAGAAAAGACACTCGGCATTCGAGTCTCTTCCCAGCAGGACCTGATTACGGCCGTTCGGCGAGGTCTGCGCACTTCTGCAGTCGAAGCAATCATAGAAGAATTGGATGCACCAGCCGCTGCTGTTCTACCCGCTTTACGAATTGCGCGACGGACCATGGAACGGCGCAAGGCGAAAGGCCGACTCCTTCCCCAGGAGTCAGAACGAGTTTATCGTCTCGCAAAGGTTCTCGCATTCGCCGAATCAGTTTTGGGCAACAAAGAGAAGGCTCGACATTGGCTAAACACTCCGAACAGGGCCGTGGGGAATGTTACTCCGTTGTCACTCACCGAGACTGAAGCCGGAGCAGATGAGGTAACGAATCTCTTAGGAAGAATCAACGACGGAATCTATAGTTAATGTTTGCTTGGCGACTCACCCGCAAAGCGCACGCGGATAAACCATTAGATGGCGAGGGCGCACGTCGCTACGGCGGTCGTTGGAATCACCCAGGGACTGCTGTGGTATACACTTCCGAGTCTCTGTCACTGGCGGTGCTTGAGTATCTCGTAAACCTGTCTATCATTGATCTTCCCGACGACTTAGTTTCAATCCAGTTTGAGTTTTCTGAGACACTTTCTCGTTCAGAGGTTCGCGTCAAGGATTTACCTGCGACCTGGCGTACTTATCCTGCCGTTGAAGAGTTAAAAGACATTGGTGACGAGTGGGTACGGTTAACAAGGACAGCCATACTCGTCGTGCCTTCGGCCGTCATCCCGAACGAACGTAACTACGTCATCAATGCAGCACATCCTGAATCGCAGGAGATAGTAGTGATTGCAGCGGAACCATTCGCGTTGGATCCACGCCTTTACACTATCAAGACGTCGACTCGAAAGCGTTAATACGATAACTTCATCGCGCGATTAAGCTCCGCTAGATCACTTCGCGAATCTTGTCTTCAGCGACGCTCTTAATAATCTGCCAGCGATCTTTCTGGCCGCGGACCAATGCCTCCGCAAATTTCACTGCCTGCTTGATCGTTACATTACCAGGCAGTGGCGGTTCGTTAGGATCAACTACAGCCTGCACGACGGCAGGACCATCGTATTCGAGCGCGTCACGCAACACTCTTGGCGCATCCGCAGGGTCCTCTAACGTAAAACCGGCAGCGCCGCAGGCTCGCGCATAAAGAGCGAAATCGATCGGTTGCAATTCAACGCCAAATTGCGGGTTGCCCTCGAAAACAATCTGCTCCCATTTGATCATGCCCAGCACATTGTTCTTATAAATGATTACTTTGACGGGCAGGTTGTACTTCACGAGAGTCGCCAGTTCGCCCATCAGCATCGTGAATCCACCATCACCGACAATGCAAACAACCTGTCGATCTGGATAGGCCACCGCCGCACCGATGCTGTACGGCAAACCATTAGCCATTGTCGCCAGATTGCCGGAAAGCGAGAACTGCATGCCATCACGAACCTGGATGTAACGCGCCGCCCAGGTGGCAATGGTCCCGCTATCGGCAGATACAATCGCATTATGGTCAAGCAGTTTGTTCAATTCATATGCGACGACCTGCGGCTTCATTGGCATATCCATGCGTGTTCCGCGAATGTGCAACAGCTCGTTCCAGTCTTTCATGTTTTCCTGAGCCGTTTCGAGGAAACTTCGATCCTCCTTACGTTTGATCAATGGAAGCAGCGCGCTTAGAACGTCGCGACAATCACCGACTAAACCCACATCGACCGGATGACGCAAACCAATGCGGGCTGAATCGATATCGACTTGAACAGTCTTCGCATGATCCGGCTTCGGATAAAATTCAAGGTACGGAAAACTCGTACCCAACATGACCAGCGTGTCGCAGTCTTTCATCGCCTCTTGCGATGGAGCGGTTCCGAGCAGACCGATGCCGCCCGTCGTGTAAGGACTTTCGTCACCAACGACGGCTTTGCCCAACAACGGCTTGACGACAATGCCGCCGATCCGCTCAGCCAGCTGCAGTACTTCCGCGCGCGCGTCAAGACACCCTCGTCCAGCGAGAATCACAACTCGCTCACCTTGGTTGATTACATCCGCGGCTTGTTGGAGCAGTTCAGCGTGAGGCAACCCGTACGCAGGCGCATACAAATCGCCACTATGGTTCGGAACATTCGCGCTCGATCGCTCGGCATCCGAACACGTCCAATCCTGAATATCTTTGGGAATTGTTACGTGCGCAACCGCACGTCGGGAAAGGGCAGTCTTGATTGCTTCATCTAGTGCGTTCTCGACGTGTGCCGGCCCCATTACGCGCTCGTTGTAGGCGGCAACATCAATGAAAAGTTTGTCGAGGTCAACATCCTGCTGGTAATGAGTGCCGATTAGATCGTGAAACGTGTGGCCGGTAATCGCGAGCACTGGTTGGCCATCGCATTTCGCGTCGTACAGACCATTTAGAAGATGAATGCCGCCAGGGCCGGAAGTTGCAACGCATACACCGAGGCGATTGGTGTACTTTGCATATCCGACGGCCGCGAGTGCGGCGGCTTCTTCGTGACGCACTTGGATGAACTTGATTCGTTCCTGACGGGTTCGCAGCGCCTCGAAAATTCCATTCACTCCATCGCCCGGCAATCCAAAGATAACTTCGACTCCCCAATCAATGAGCCGCTCCACCAACACGTCTGCCACGGTTTTAGCCATGTTCATTCCTTTCCTTCAGTTCTGTAGCATTTGCACGCACAGGCTGTACTGTTTTGGATGCATTGCAACGGGAAGGCACGCTTCCAAGAAACAGCCTAAGTGTCGATCCTCAACGCGGGACTTAGGTTTCTGTTAATCCGTCTGTTCAGACTAGGAATTTTGATTCAAGCGGAATGCCTAATGAATGGGTTAATTCAATCGTGCAAAAACGGAAGGTATTCGAGGTGATCAGTGTTCCAGAAATGACATCTGCTCTGACCGACTAACATGAGTATCGATGATAGCCTGGCTGAGGAATTCATTCAGCTCCTGTGGGGTGGATGGGTTGGGCCATGGCAAGGCTCCTCTTCGTTGCAGTGCTTCCAAGCCTTTACCGATTTCTCCATTCGAGCGTACGTAGATGGGAACCAGGCGTAGCTTCTCTATTTGTTCAACGGCGCCCGCCCACGTTCCTCCCTTTTCGTAGTCCGAATTTACGACCACAGCTGCGTCTGAGAGTGCATAAATGAATTTATTTCGTTGCATTGCATGTCCAACATTGAATCCTGCCGACGGATCATATGGCGAAATCAAAACTAGTTTCGAATCTAAGAGCAGTTCGCGATGCGCCCGATTCAGAGCAGCGCGTTCCAAACTATCTGCCATAACACCGATGACCTGGCCTCCTGCCTCTAACGCTCCGCGCATTGCTGCCTGATCAATTCCACGGGCGGCACCGGAAACCAATGTTCGAC
>DATBSH010000233.1:0-18166 GCA_036559885.1 Pyrinomonadaceae bacterium | reverse complement strand
GGTGACTGAGCACATATTCAGCCACTGCTCTTTCGGCAGGCTTGAACATCTCAATGGCACTTTTAATCCGGAGCAAACAACCTGCTCTCGTCGGCGCAATATGCTTAGTTTTTGGCATGGGCTAAGAAACGGTTATGGAGTTTTTCTCCAAATTTCTCGCTTGCGGTGGTGATATACTCCACCGACTTCCTCGTGTCAAGGCTTTTTTCGCTTTTGTGTGCGCGGGTTTGTACCGATAGGTTCTTCCGAGAATCGTAGACGGCGAGTCAGTTCAGAGAGATGCGCCGAATTCAGTCATTGACTCACCGACTAGATAGAGTTGGCGTCGAAAAAATTTAATGATGACCGTGTTCGCCGCCAAACAGTCTTGACCGCCAACTAATGCCGAATGCAAGGAAGGGTCGAGGTCCTGTAATTCCGTGGACTCTCGTTCCGACACTCGCATCGAGTTCAAGATTTCGCTCAATCACATACGCAAAGCCGCCATCGACAATCGCCGATGACTGACCTTCGCTTATCTCCGGTGATTGAACCCCGACATCGATGAAGGGGTTCAGTTTTTTAGTTGGAAGATAATTCAGTGTGACTGCAAACAATCCCGCGGTGAATCGCCTTCCTTGATCGTTTTCGTAGCGCGCAACCCCAATATTTGGATTCAGAGATAGCTTGTATCGTGGTGCGAAATTCCAATCCGCCGCTAGCCGAATGTCTCCAGTTGTATGTTGCGTACGAAAGTCTCTCGATGCCCACCGAGGGAATACGCGGATGATCGTTCCCAGAGTAACTTCGTGATCGCCCCCGGAGTTATAGAACTGATACTTGAGCCCGATTGAGGTGGGCGCAAAGCCGGAAGTCTTGTTAGTCATGTTTCCTTGATCAAAGGTCGTGACTCGAGTGAACGTGTTTCCTTCAACTCGAGCCTCCCAATGACTTGCCAATCCAAACCGCAACAAGGTTGGGATGAACAACGTGTGCGCGCGACTATATCCGCTCTGGCGAAACTCCAGCTGAATACCACTCTCAATCTGAAATGTTTTGGAACCGACAACGGTGCTGCCATCGGCAATTCCCGGGCGATCGGGATTGATCAAATCAGGTTCTGCAGAGGCTTGAGACTGCGGGGAACGATTTTCCTGCGATCCAGAGGTCTGGGAGTAAGCCGAAACCGAAAGAAAAGTACTCAGCGTTGCAGAAATCACACATTGGAGTATGAGCAACGCTCTGCTTCGATTGCACGTGTCAGCCATTTTGAGCTTTAGCAGGTCTCCTCACCATGAAGCCAGAGGCGAACGTATAGTACAGGATTACGTGTACTTGTGTTGTCGAGTAGAACTCAGGACAGGCCTTAAATGTTACTTCACAGGTTCGCCAAGCGATCAGTAGCAGTTCTACTTTGCTGGACGTGTATTGCACTCCAGGGCCACCCATCTCTCGCTTTGGTCAGCAACCGGACACACCAAGATTCACGACAAGCAATTATCACGGTGTGGACTTCCCGCACCATCCATCGATTCGATCCCTCGCATGCCCTGGGAGCAGCGGTTGATGGTAACGAGAAGGGCCTCATTGACTTGGAACTCACATCTCAGAATATCGAGATGATGCGTTCGGCCGGATTGCAGTCATTGATTTATCGACTTCGCACAGAGTTGGCTAATGAGGTGTGGCACTGGAATCCTCGCGGAACTTGGAGCGATCCGGTTCACAAACAAGGTTATTGGATCTCCGATTCCTCATCATCTCGACTCATTTCATTATCTAACGGTTATTCACTACCGCGACGTGGCAACACTATTGACCAGGCTAACAACGTTGGATACTCACGACTTGACGATGCTGCCCCCGAAAGCTTTTGGAAAAGCAATCCGTACCTCGATGAATACTTCACTCACGAAAGCAACGCACTCCATCAACAGTGGGTAGTAATCGAGTTTCCGGCAAAGCAGAAAATCAACGCGCTGCGACTGCTGTGGGGTAGTCCTTTTGCAACTGTTTATCGCATTCAATACGCCGACTTCGAAGACATAAGCGACATCGCATTAAGTCCGGCAGGAATGTGGCATGACTTTCCTCAAGGTGCAGTGCGAAGTGGCAGAGGTGGCGATGTCTTCCTGCGCTTGGCGTCTAAGCCAATTGAGACACGATTTCTGCGTATTCTCCTGGATCATTCTTCTAACACTGCGCCGCGCGACTCTACGGACATTCGCGATCGTCTGGGTTATGTGTTGCGCGAGATCTACGCCGGTTATCTTCATGAAGACAAGTTTGAAGACCTGATCCATCACGGCACAAACGAGCAAACGCAAACCTTAATGCACGTCTCCTCAACCGATCCTTGGCACGGCGAGATCGATTTCGATCAGAACGTCGAGCAGCCGGGCCTTGACCGCATCTTTCAGAGCCGGTTAACGAACGGTTTGCCTGTGATCGTGCCAGTGGGACTCCTCTTCGATACACCAGAAAACGCCGCGCATGAGTTGAGCTATTTACGCTCACGAGGATATAGCATCAACCGTGTAGAACTTGGTGAAGAACCAGATGGGCAGTACGCGACTCCGGAGGACTATGGCGCATTGTACTTGCAGTGGGCTGATGCAATTCATGCGGTTGACTCGAAGCTAAAACTCGGTGGGCCAAGCTTCCAGGAGATTGAGCCAGACACAACCGGCCGGAAGTACCGGTTCGGTAACAGCACTTGGATGCATCGCTTCCTGAACTATCTTCGTGCGCGCGGCCGATTGAGTGATTACAACTTCTTTTCGTTCGAATGGTATCCCTTCGACGATGTTTGCGAGCCTGTTCCTCCGCAAGTCGCGCGCGCTACAGACATGCTCGCCGAGGCACTTGGCGAGATGCAGCGGCAGGGAGTTACGCACAAACTCCCCTGGATCATTTCTGAATACGGGTTTTCAGCATTTGCCACGCGCGCCGAAATTAGCATTGAGGGTGCACTCTTCAACGCCGATGTTGTCGGGCGCTTTCTCACTTTGGGAGGGGATCAGGCGTTCTTATATGGATACGCACCTTCGCAGCCCGTAATTGATCAATGTACTGCAGGAAACAACATGCTGTTTTTCATGGATGCTCAGGGAAACATCAAGTACCCATTCGCCCCCTATTTTGGGGCGCGTTTGCTCACGCAAGACTGGCTAACCACTGCTGGTTGGCACGAACTCTATCCCGTAGCGATGAGCGGCCCGCACAGACAAAGTTTCTCGATCCTCTCGGCCTATGCCGTTCATCGGCCCGACGATTTATGGTCAGTGTTGTTAATCAACAAGGATCCGGACGAGACCTATAGAGTGCAGGTGAGATTTCAACGCACAAACCGGAGGCCGGTCTTCACATTTGCAGCACCTTTGGAGCTATTTCAGTATTCGTCTGCTCAATACATTCTCAACAATGACGCTTCAAATCCAGTTCCTATCAGGAATGATCCGCCGTCGTATACCATTCTGAATGGCGCGAAAACGAGTTCAATTGAGGTGCCTCCTTACTCTTTGACAGTGCTGCGGGGAAGGCTGGACCGATGGAGAAACTAGGCCGCCTCTGATCTACAGAGCCGGATGATTAAATATGCCTCAGTCTGTCGTCTTATGGCTCTCTGAGGTCAGATGGTCGACAGGGGTGCACGGTTTCATACCGTTGCAAGTCTGCTCTGAGCTTCGGCAGCAGATCATCGTGGCGTAGCTTCGTCGCAGCGTCGATTAGCTTTCGCTGCCAATCTGCCGCTTCGACACAGCGACCGAGTTCAGCAAGGGCCAATCCCACGAGCGCACCATGCTGTAATGAGCCAGTTGCCTCATAAAGCAATTGCGCAAGCTTGAGCGCTCTCGCCCCATCACGCAATTCGTATTGTTGTGACGCTGCGAGCACGTTGATTAGCATCGCCAACGTCTGCGTTTTTTGTGGATAGCGTGCATGCGCTTTTTCCAAAGCGTCAAGCGCGTCCTTGTGCTGCTTTTTCCACTGCAAGAGCTTGACCCGCTCGATCAACGCCGCCTCGTTGTCAGGGTCTGCCTCGGCGATGCGCGAGAACTCGTGCAGAGCTTCGTCCAGACGCGTCGATTTCACTAGTTGCTGGGCCAGCAGAAATCGGGCATCTAAATCGTTCGGGTTGATGCTCGACACCGCCTGCAGGTGAACTATCGCCTGCTGATGATTGTTTTCAGCGGCGAGTAGCACGGCAAGATTGTAATGGGCCGTAATGTTGTTTGGATCGATGCGAAGGGTTGTTTCAAATTCCTCCATCGCTCCCTTCGTATCGCCGATCTGAGTCAGCGCTGCGCCCAGATTGACGTGGGCAGGAACACTGTCAGGTTTTGCGGAAGCTGCCTGGCGAAACTCCGTTGCTGCTTCCGCATATCTCTTTGCTTCGAATGCCAGCCTGCCGCGAATCAAGTGCACGCGTGCACCCTGCAGCAAATCCTGCAACCTATCTATGAGCGGATCGGCTACTCGCACACCGACCGGGCCCTGTTGGGCCAAGTGTATTTTTGCTTTCTCCTGATCTCCCAAGCCGCGATAGGCCATGGCAAGTGAGTAATGGATTCGGTTGGCCTGAGGTGTGAGATCGAGCGCTTTCTGAAAATAATCAACCGCTTCAGCGTAACTTCGTTTTGACAGCGCCACTTGTCCAAGGCCGTAGTAAGCTGCGGTGCTTCGCTTATCGATCTGCAGCGCCTTAAGAAAGTTCGCCTGCGCGTCTTCGAGGCGATTTAATTCCAAATTAATGTTTCCAAGATTCACCGGCACAGCAATAAACTCCGGCTGTAACGAGGCGACGCTTTGAAGACGCCGGATTGCTTCATCAACATTACCTTCCTGTTGGTCCAGTTTTGCGAGCAGATAGATCCAACGGAAATCTTTGGGAGTGAGACGGCTGGCATTGAGGTAACACTCCCGGGCCGGCGCTATCAAAGAATAAGCATGATAGGTTTGTCCCATCAGCCCATATGCCGCGCTGAGCTCTACTTCGGTCGAGTGTGAATTCCTCACTACAGCGGCAAGGGAGTCTTGTTCCGACTTGATTTGGTCGCGCACCTCGTTTTCCAACCCCGTTAGATCCGGCCAGTGCACTGGCACGAGAGTCGACTTCGGTGGAGCCAGCGAATCGAGACCCCGAACACTTGTCTGTGCGCCGACAAGATTCTGCGCCAGCGATACGAGTACAAGGGTCATACAGATTCCATACTGCCAAAGGATCTGTACAGCGCTTCTTTGAAACTCAAGGTTCACTGTTTAGAAGGTGCCGTTCCTTCTTTAAGAGTAAGGTATCTATCAACCAATGGTGCTTTCCATTCGTCGACGCCGCCACTCGGCCAGTACACTCGTACCGCATCTATTTGGGCGACGCTTCCCAGACCAACGAGTACTCGCTGATCATTTGCCGACAGATAGCTTCCATCTGTTCGAGATCGCCTCCGCAAGGAATGGTTTTTAGTGATGACGATCTCCGCACGCGCGCCGAGCATGTCTCGACCATTCTTGCCGACAAGTCGCAGTCCTAACCAGTGATTGCGATTGCCCACTTCATTCAGAAGAAGTCTAACTGGACCATTGTTGTTTGTGACGAGTACGTCCGTATCGCCGTCGTTGTCGATATCTCCAAAGGCTGCGCCGCGACTCACTTCGAGAAGCCGAAAGTCTAGACCAGCTTGTTCGACGACTTCGATAAAGCTTCCTTTCCCCGTGTTGCGGAATAGCTGATTTGGTTGACCAAGCGGATAGGGATTGCCCTTTCTCATGCGTTCGGGCAGCAGTTGCACAGCTCCATTCACAACCAGCAAGTCAAGCCAGCTGTCATTGTCGTAGTCAAAGAACAACGTCCCAAAACCGGTGAAGCGACGACCTGGCATTCCTAAACCAGATTCACGAGTGCGGTCTTCGAAGATTGCCTTACCGAGATTTGAGAAAAGGGTATTCGTCTCCTCCATCAGGTGGGTCACAAAGATGTCATCAGTGCCATTGCCGTCGAAATCACCGGCATCAACTCCCATTCCGGCCTCGGCTTTTCCATCTCTGTTCACAGCTGCGCCGGCCAATAGCGCTTCGTTCTTGAATGTGCCGTTCTTTTGATTAAGCCAAAGCTGGTTAGGATCCCCATCGTTCGCTACATAGATGTCTACCCAACCATCATCATCGAAGTCTGCCGTGACGATTCCCAGCCCATGCCCGAACTCGTTAGCTAGGCCCGCGCTAACTGTCACGTCTTCAAAAGTGCCATCGCGCCGGTTATGAAAGAGGCGGTTGCCCGGAGCGCGGAAAACCTTTGGCGTGCAATAATCTCTGGCGCTCGTCTGCGCATAACACGTGGGACTGTTGTCAGGAGAAAAATCGGCGTAGTTTACGACCATCAAATCGAGCCAGCCATCGCGGTCATAGTCAACGAAGGCAGTGCTTGTGCTCCAACGCGGATCGTCCGTAGCTGTATTCCTGGTTACATCGACAAACGTCCCGCCTCCTTTGTTGAGATACATTTGGTTCGAACCAAGATTTGCAATATACAAGTCGGGCCGACCATCGTTATTTATATCGCCGACAGCAACACCCATCCCATAACCAGTCGCGACAATGCCACTTTTTTCAGTGACATCGACGAAGCGAAGCTTACGACTACCATCCTTGCCAAGCTCAAGGTCGTTTCGGAACAGTCGACCACGAGGTGATTCCGAGCCACGCCATGGAAAAAGTGTTTCGTGCGGTTTGTTCCCAGGTTCAAGCACAGTGCCTTGCACCAGGAAGATATCTAAGTCTCCGTCATTGTCGTAATCAAACAGGGCTGCGCCTGCACCCATAATCTCCGGCAGAAAAAGCTTCCCCGTCATGCCGTTGTAATGCCGGAAGTTTAGCCCCACCTTTTCAGCAACCTCGACAAAGATCGTTCGTGACGTTCCGTTCGGCGACGATTGAGGATTAGCTCGGATATTGATAGAGACGAAGCAAAACGCCGCCAAGGTGATGAGAGTAAACGGCCTGGACATCGAGCACAGAAGATTCATGACACTGTTTGCCAGGCGAGTATGGCAAAAGGAAGTAAATGTTGGGAAGACGATCAGTCACCGGGAAGAGTGGCAAATCGATGGAGCTAAAAGCTGGCGTAATTGTAGTTCCTCAGCAATCCACTGAATGCGGTCGCACCACGACTGTAGATCATTGAATTCATGGCTCGTGTTATATAACCGCGACAGTTTCGGTTGCGATGCGACAGTTTCATATCGCCTGGCGGCAGCCTCGGAAATGTATCTATCCCAACGGGCAAACTGAAAAAACAAGTGCGTAGGCGCTGCGTGACTGACAAAGTTTTCAGGATCAATTGGCCTGATAAGTTGTGTGTATTTTTGAATCTGTTCCGGCTTGTATTGTTGCCGAACTTCCTTCGAAAACGAATCGTCACCTGAGAAGTCACTGATACTCGGAAGACCGCCGATGAGCACCACTGCTCGGACTCTTTTATCGACGCCCGCCAGTGCACCACCCCAAGTAGCTCCCAAGCTGTGACCTACATACGCAACTCGCTTTGGATCCACGTCCCGGCGCGATAGAAGCAAATCGATCCCACGTCGGGCATCAATCACCAATTGTGTATAGAGGTCGTAATCTTTCTGCGGATTATCGATAAAGGATGGTCCAGAAACCCACTCGGGCCGACGATAAGGAGCGTCTATCATCAATGACACCACTCCCGCCTTGGCATAAAACAAAGCTTCGGAAAGAAACTCGGTGCGGTTGCCCTGGCCCCAGTGTACGAATTCAATTGCCGCGAATGGTCCAGCGCCCTTGGGAACGACAAGATACGCCGGCACTCGTCCTCCTTTCGGACTCGAGTACGACACATCATGAACTGTGGCATCAGGGAGCGTTTCAACGGCAGCTTGGCGAAAATCGAGCGGGGCGTTGTTGTCATATGAAAACGGGTCAACAGCCTGCGCTGATTTTGGTTGGGCGGGGACTTGTATGACGCTAACAACCCCCAGCAGTATGTTCATTAAGATGCGCCGTTTAACCATTAATCTAACCGCTTTAAAAGATGTCTGAAACTTCGAACACACCGAACTACAGAACGGGAGCGCTAGCGACCGTTTAAACTAACGAAACGCTCAATCAATTTGAAATCGGTGGCTGGCGCTCCCGTACTGTAGTTGCGTATGTTCATCATTAGTTCTTCTATGGATATCCTCCACGTTAAGTCAGAGCCAGTACTTAAAGCCTCGCTAAAAGATTATGAAAGCTTCTGAAATCCCGCAAAGTAATACGAAACTCTTAGGATTAGCGGACATTCATAATATGATGGCCGCGAAACGTCTTCCCAAAGGAACACCCGGTACCATTTCCCCAGCCTGGACTAACGAAAAGTTCTTATGAGTAAGCAATCTGTAATCTACGAGTTTCAAGGGTTTCGGATTGATTCGTTGAAGCGAGTCCTTCTGAAAGATGGAATGCCTGTTTCGCTTACGTCAAAGACTCTGGATACGCTTCTTGTACTCGTTGCAAACCATGGCCACATCGTTAGCAAAGACGAGCTGATGAAGGTTCTGTGGCCCGATACGAATGTTGAAGAGAACAATTTGACGCAGCAGATATCGATGTTGCGTAAGGCACTTGGCGAAGGTGCGCGAGATCATCACTTTATCGCAACTGTGCCTGGCCGAGGCTACAGCTTTGTTGCTGATGTAAATGAAGTGAGCGCTGACCAAACGGACTCCCTAATCAAGCTGCACGACCGTTCTACGATAACGGCTGTTAAGGAAGAGCGTCCGGAAAATGATTCGATGGTAAACGAGGGTTATGCGAAATATCTGCAGGTTCCACTCGGCACAACTACACGCGCGTTCACAAGCAGAGCTCTTGTGGCAATTGCAGCAGTCATGGTGTTGGGGTCGATTATTGTTTGGACATCTACACGCAGAAAAGAATCGGTGTTCAGACCGGCAAACAAATCGATCGCCGTACTTCCATTCAAGGCTCTTAACAATGATCCGGCGAATGAGTACCTAAGTACGGGAATGGCAGATGCTTTGATAGCCAGATTGAGCAACATCAAACAGATCTCTGTTAGACCAACTAGTGCCGTAATCAAATACGCAAACGGAAATCAGAACGCATCAGCGATTGGGAACGAACTGGCTGTGGATTCCATACTCGAGGGAACGGTCCAAACCGCAGGCGATAAAGTGCGGGTAATAGTCCAACTAGTTAGCGTTAAAGATGGCAGTCCGTTGTGGGCCCAGACTTTTGACCAGAAGATCACAGATATCTTTAGCCTGCAGAACGAGATCTCAGAACAAGTAGCGCAATCGATGTTGATACGGTTGGATAACGAGGAGCAACGACAGCTTCGGAAGCGTTATACCGGCAACGTTCGATCCTATCAAGAGTATGTGCGAGGACGATACTTTTGGAATCAGAGAGACGAGGAAGGATTTACGAAGAGTCTTGATCATTTTTCGAAAGCCATTGAATTAGATCCAGGTTATGGCCTCGCATACGCAGGCCTGGCAGATGCATACATTCTCATCGCTTATTACGGTGCTGATGCGCGTGCGGCGGACGAGGCGATTAAGAAAGGACGTGCGGCAGCGGTAAAAGCTCTTACCATCGACGAATCGCTCGCTGAGCCTCACGCGTCGATGGGCTTACTTAAGTACAGATATGATCAAGATGAAACAGGTGCTGATCGTGAGTTCAGGCGTGCCCTGGAGCTGAATCCGAGTTACGCAACTGCACATCACTGGTATTCAGAGTTCCTATTATCGACTGGCCGTGACGCGCAAGCCTTGGCAGAGATCGTCAAAGCTCAAGAGCTCGATCCGCTGTCGCCTGTCATTAACACAACTGTTGGCGAACGACTTTTTTACATGCGTCGTTACGATGACGCGATTGCTCAACTTCGCCGGACACTCGAAACCGCTCCAGATTTCGACGCCGCTCATTTCATGTTGGGTTTATCTCTTGAACAAAAGGGACTGCTGAAAGAGTATTGCTGAGTTTCAGAAGGTGCGCGGCGCGGGAGCGATGAATCGAGGTGCGGCGGCGTCATTGGCCCATGCTTATGCGGCTGCAGGCCAGCAACAGAAGGCGCGAAAAGTTCTTCACGACTTGCTTGCAGAAAGGGAGTGCGCACCATTTCTAATTGCTATCGTGTACGAAGGATTGGGTGAAAAACAGCGTGTGGTCGAATGGCTATCTAAACTTAGAAGCGAAGGAAATGAATTCAAGACGCTCTTGAGGCTTGACCCAAGGCTTGATGACGTACGAAGCGATGCTCGCTTCCGCAGTTCCTTTCCTGAAGACTACTGGAACTAAAGTCTATCCACAGGATAGTCAGATTCAATCGCGGCCAACCTGGAGTAGTCGCGACACGGCTTCGCCGCCTGTTGTGAGGCATGGCTTCGCCTTGCCGTTAAGTCGCACGTTTCGAATTGGGCTTTGCCCTCGGTTCGGGCTTGCCCTCTCTTTTCGCGCAGATAGACCAGCTGAAACAGGTCAGAGACCGAACCAAGGGCATAGCCCAACTAGAAAGAAGCTCGGTTACGGCAAGGCAGAGCCATGCCTCACAACAGGCGGCAGAGCCGCTTGGAATCTTGCTCGAAAAAACAAGAAGTTGATTGGTTTATTAAACAGATTAGTAGTTGACTAAGCTAAGAACCGATAGCCAATGAAATTATCAGACCATGGCTGGAATGAGCACTGGCAGAACCTGTTTGCACCTTACGCTGCAGAGGGAATGGTGGCGGCTCGTGTAACGGCCGAGCACAAAAGTAGCTATCGGGTAAGCACGGGCGACGTAGAGCTACAGGGTGAGGTCTCTGGGAGGCTTCGTCACCACGCGATCCGTCGTTCGGATTCACCGGCGGTCGGAGATTTTGTAGCCCTGCGGCGTTCGGAGACGGATAGTCTTGCGATCATCGACGCAGTTTTGCCACGGCGCACAGTTTTTATCCGCAAAGCAGCCGGCAAAGGCCTCGAAGATCAGGTAGTCGCTGCGAATATCGACGCGGTCTTCATCATGACTGCTCTCGATCAGGATTTTAATCTGCGTCGACTGGAGCGTTACGTAACTCTGGTATGGGAAGGAGGCGCTCAACCAATCATCCTTCTCAATAAAGCCGACGTCTGTGACGATCGCGCGCCATTTCTAGACGACGTCAATGAGATAAAGTTCGGCGTGCCAGTTCATGTTCTTAGTGCTTTGACCAGTGAAGGACTGGAAGCTCTTAATCAGTATCTGCGGCCCGGATTTACTGCCGGCTTCGTTGGTTCTTCAGGCGTGGGTAAATCGACGCTATTAAACACACTACTTGGCCGCGAGGCACAGACGACGCGCGAAGTACGGGAAGACGATCACCGAGGACGTCATACAACAACACATCGCCAACTATTCGTGAGGGCTGAGGGTGGAATAATTATCGATACTCCGGGAATGCGAGAGTTGCAATTGGGAAACGTGCACGAAGGCGTCCAAAAAACTTTTAGCGACATCGAGCGGCTGGCGATGGAGTGCCGCTTTAGTGATTGTCAGCACAAGAACGAACCTGGTTGTGCCGTGCGCGCAGCCGTGGATCGGGGCGAGCTAAGTGACGAGCGCCTCTTCAGCTACGACAAACTTCTAAAGGAAATGCGCCATGCTAATCTGCAATTTGACGAGGATGCCGCCCGTGAGAAGAAGCGGCAGGATAGGGTCGCCAATAAAGCAATGAAGCCCTTTAAGACTCGTTAACTGATGGTGCTGCTGCTTTCTGTCCTGCCAGTGTCTTTTCGTAGCCTGCGTTATCTGCGGATGGTTTTGTTTCAAGCGGCACGCCGGCAGGTGATACGCCGTGTGCTTTTATTTCCCCGCTGAGATACCGAGCCATGACACTGTGTCGTCGTCCGTAACTGAAATAGATTACAAACCCGATCAGTAACCACCCACCAAGCCTCATCCAGTTTTCGGCCGGCAGCGAGAACATCAACAGTATGCACGTGAGAATGCCGAGGATTGGCAGAAGAGGTACCAGTGGTGCACGAAACGGACGCTTAGCGTCGGGATGAGTTCGCCGCATTATTAGAACCGCAGCACAAACGATCACGAAGGCCAGCAGCGTGCCTATATTCACCAAGTCGGCAAGTATTCTAAGAGGCAGCAGCGACGATAAAAGCGCAACGAAGACGCCCGTAAGTATGGTTGACTTCCAGGGAGTGCGGAACTTCGGGTGCACAGCGGCAAAGAAACCTGGTGGAAGTAAGCCATCGCGCGCCATTGCAAGCAGGATACGAGCCTGACTCAACATCGTCACCAGCGCCACAGAAGTGATGCCAATTATCGCTGCTAGCGATATTAGTAGCTGGGCCCACGTTAATCCCACTTGTCTGAATGCGCTCGAAACGGGAGCGTTTATATCAATACGAGTGGATGGAACCATCCCCGTGAGCACCGCGGCGACCAACATGTACAGAACGGTGCAAATAATTAGTGAAGCAATGATTCCGATTGGCACATCTCGCTCAGGATTGCGCGCCTCTTCCGAATGTGTTGAAACGGAGTCAAACCCGATATATGCGAAGAAAATAATTCCGGCTCCAGCTAACATCCCAAGCGGTTGACCTCCTGCATCCGCTTGGCCCAGCAGCGTCTTGCCAAAGAAATTGATTCCTGTATATCCAAACGGAGCAAACGGGTACCAGTTTGCCGGATTCACATAGAACGCGCCTACAACGATGATAAATATCACGATAACGACCTTCAGGATTACCATCGCCGCGTTGAACCCAGCGCTTTCTCGAATACCGATCACCAACACCACGGTTACCAGGCTAATGATGACCATTGCCGGCAAGTCGAGATACTTACCTGTGGATACCAGTTGGCCCAAAGCAGGGTTGTAGTCGAACGGCGCGTCAGTGAGTACATTGGGCAGTGAGATGTGGAAGATGTTGAGCACGTCCTGGAAGTAGTGAGAGGCCCCGTGCAAAACGGCCGCAGCGGAAACCGCGTATTCGATGATCAGATCCCATCCGATAATCCACGCGAGAAGTTCACCAAGGGGGCATAGGCATACGTGTAAGCGGATCCAGCAACGGGAGCCATTGAGGCAAATTCCGCGTAACACAACCCGGCAAGCGCACAAGCGAAACCGGCGACGATAAACGAGAGAATCAATGCGGGACCACTACGGTCGTGGGCCGCTACTCCAGTCAAGACGAATATGCCTGTTCCGATGACCGCGCCCACACCGAGACTCGTCAACTGAACAGGGCCGAGCACTCGCCGGAGTCTGTGCTCGCCGGCCATTTCGTCTAACAACAAGGAGAGTGGTTTGCGGGCAAAGAGTTGACCGGCCATATCGTCTGCGGTTCTCCCGTGGAACCTTGGAGTTTTCGCAGCGATGATGGCGGATCGATGCGCCGGAAGTCTTTAATCCAAGTCTGAAATAATATGAAACCTTGTGAAAGATGAAGGCGGGTCTTGAATTTGCAACGCTTGCCTTCAGGCCCCTGCAACCGTAGACCGATATGAAGAGCGTTAACACGGGAATTTAAAGATGCAATGATCTCTGCAAATGGCCCTACGATTTTAAGTATCCTACGTCATTCCGCACATCGCAGAAAAGCCGTGACGACACTGAATTCCAACAAAGCAATGTGTCTAAGAGTTGCTAATATGTATCTAGCTCAGAACCGATCGTATGCTGATATGATGCGAGCGGCCCATTCGGTTAAGTGTGTGGAAGCAGAATGAAGCAGGTACGCCTCTTTAGTAGTTTTGTCGTGGTAGTTTCATTCAGTCTTGCATTGACCTTTCCCGTTAAGTCACACGGCATCGCCGAAGCTAACCAAATCAGCACCCTGCCAGTTTCGAATGAGCAATGGGAAGGCGTGATTGAAGATTCCCGCCGACCAGTCGTCATTAACGTGGACTTCAATGCGAAACGGATCGCCTTTAGTGGAGGTTCGCCACTGAAGATGTCACCGGAGTCGGCGATTGACAATAACAACCAAGTTAAGTTTGACGTCGTCAACGGGCCGCAAACACTGAAGTTTGAGGGAACTCGTAATGAAAGTCGGATAAGTGGCCAATTCAATAACGGCAATCGGACCATTCCTTTCTGGTTAGAGATGCTTCCATCTCTGACAAAACCCGCGGATAGAGTTGAAGCATGGCGCCAGGATGTCGATGCTGTCCTTGCCCGGTTCCTCCGCTACGATCGGAGCTTCAGCGAACAACGGAGACAAGCCGCGCGTGTCGCACTCCAAAATCTAAGGTCAGATATCAACCGGCTCAGTGATCAAGCCGTAATCATCGCACTGGCACGTGCGGTCGCGATCTCAGGCAACGCTCATACGCGCCTGTATCTGATGCGAAATAGGACTGAAGTCAGACGCGTTCCGTTGCGCGTGTGGTGGTTTGGTAATGAACTCCGCATCATTCGCGCGGCGAACACAAATATCGATCTACTCGGTTGCCGCATTATTAATATCGGTCATTGGGACGTCACAGCAGCTTTTGAAAAGGTACAAGGGATTAAAGCGGGAAACGCATCATGGCAACGCTATATGAGCGCCTACTTTCTTACTAGTCCCGATATTCTGTTTGGTGCTGGCGTCCTGACAAATCCCGACAAATTGCCGTTGACCGTCAACTGTGGTGGAAAGATTCGGAAGGTAACGCTGGCGCCTCTTCCGTTGCGTCGTTCAACAGCTCCAGTCGAGGCGTGGTGGGATTTGGCACCCTCTTATCCTCACACCGATGGGTTGATCTCAGCACTCGAGGCTGAGAAGGCACCGCTGTACCTCCAACATCCTGATCGCAACTATTGGTCAGAGTATCTCCAAGAGCCAGCAGTGATCTATGTTCAATTCAACCGGGCCCAGGAGATGTCGTCTGCGCCGGTGACCGACTTCATCCAACAGGTCACGAGCCTTCTTGAGAAACATCCTGTCAAAGGTCTGATAGTCGATGTCCGCTTCAACACCGGTGGTGACGCGGGAGTCAGCACGCCGCTGGTCGAAACGCTCGCTCCTCGATTGAAGGGGTTGCCGGTAATCGTGCTTACCAGCAGAACAACTTTCTCCGCCGGTATCACTCAAGCAGCGCAGTGGAAACAATATGCAAATGCCTCGGTCATCGGAGAGCCGGTGGGTGATGGTCTTGATCTATGGTCGGAGGGCGGAAATCTTGTTTTGCCGAACTCGGGTCTAACTGTTCATTACGCTAATGGCTTTCACGCATATTCTCAAAAGGATTATCCGGTATTCAAACCGTACTTTGCTGACTTAAATGTGGCGACGTTGATACCGACGCAGGTTATCGAACCTACGTGGTCTCAATACCGGCAAGGAAAGGATCCGGTTTTGGATGCAGCCCTTGTTCGTATTTCTCAAAGGCGCTCTAAGTAAAGGTCTTTATGGTGTAACAAATGGGACCTGAGATTTTGGTCTGCGGCGATAGCGAACATCAAACCTGAGGGACTTGGCACTAAATAGTCGCGCGACGGATGACCTAATATGGGGCGCGGACGGGTCGGCCAGGATAAATACCAGTTTCCAGTTGTCCCTCTTTAACAACCATCACGCCGTTCACAAGAACGTACTTCATACCTTCCGCATACTTCGCAGGCTCATCGTACGTGGATTTGTCGATCACATGTTGAGGATCAAAGACCACCAGGTCGGCGTCGGCTCCAATTCGAATCCTTCCCTTGTTCCTCATTGAAGGAACACGCCGTTCAAGTCGTTGAGCCGGCATCAGCGTCATCTTGCGTAGAGCGTCCATCAAGGTTAGTGCCCCTCGCTCTCGCACATAGTGACCCAGAACGCGCGTGTAGGTTCCGGCTGTTCGAGGATGTCCTTTTCCGTTCTCCAATATTCCGTCGCTTGCAATCATGGTCAAGGGGTTCTTAAGAGCCGTCTCGACTATGTCTTCAGTATTGGAGAACACCGCGACCATGCCTCCTTGTTTCCTATAGCGCGCGAAACTGTCTTTCGTTAGCCGTTCGCCAGTCGCCGCCCACTGCAGATCTCCATAACCAATCCCCAAAACTTCCTGCCATCCCTCGTTGAAGATCGCTGACTTGATGTCAGTCATGCCGGCAATGTAGGGGTAACACTCAGTGGTGACATCGAGTTTTCGCGAGCGTGCTTCGGCAATCATCTCAAGTAACTTCGGAGTAGCTCTGAGCCCCGTACTCTGGATGTGCACAACGTGAAGCGGCGCGCCCGTCATTGCTGCAGCTGCGATTACCTCTTCAAGAGCCTGTGTGCTGCTGGCAGGTTCTTTTAATCCGGCATTGCGCAAATGAACATGACACGACGCTCTGAACCGAGCTGCCACGCGAAACATCTCCAGGATTTCCCAGTGTGAAGCCTGCGGCACATACTGGATGCCAAATCCGACGGCCAATGCTCCCCGACGAAGACCGTGTTCGAGGGTCGCCTTCATCTCGGCGATTTCAGCATCAGTGGCGGCTCTACGCGCTGCCTGACCGCTTGGCAGAAACTCAATCGGATCGTGCATAGCCGCCATGCGGGCAGCGAGGTGTCCGATGCTCACACCGTAATTGATCGTCGCTCTTCCCGCGCGCTCCGCATACCAACTGTCCACATCGCCGGTGCCAACTTCCAGTTCGAGAGCCGTTGTGACTCCGTCCATTGCCTTGAAACGGTAATTCTCTTCGTTCTGACCATGCTGATGAAGGTCGATGAAACCGGGCGAGACAACAAGCCCCTTGGCATCGATTACTGTACGACCATTCAGGCGAGCGAGGGTGATTGCTTTGATGGTGCCACCAGAAAGACCAAGATTGCGCATTGCATCAAGTCCCGACTCGGGATCGATCACACGTCCATTCAGAATTACGATATCGTAAACGTCCTTCGCGCTTGAGACTGAGAATGAAGGGACAATGACAAAGGCCAACAAAGCGCAGACGATAAGCAGATCCACAGATTTCCACCGATTACACAGATTAAGAACTGAATAGAGTGGTGAGTCTTTCATGAGTTCAACGTTGCTGCCTGTAGATCTAATCTGTGTAATCGGTGGAAATCAGTGGATCTGCTTCTTCGATGGATCTGCTTTTTACCGAACCTTTCCTCGAGCAGCGACCTCCCAAACCGTTTCTACTCGGTCCTCTCTAACTCCATAGATCGTATCGTGCATGTTGACCGTGCTGCAGACGTGATTTGGAATGATTGTGATCCGCTCACCGAGGCGGTAGTTGCGCGTCGAACGATCGATCTTCAAGTGACCATGCTCTTCGGATAGACGCTCCAGCTCTGCTTCGGGATCTTCTTTCACGAGCCCGAAGCCTCGTCCATCAGCTGCCTGATAACGATCGGAAGAAAGCGTCTTCGATCCCGCATCAATGATCGCCCGGCCTGAAACACTCGTGCTCACTACCGTGCTGATAACTCGCAGCGCACAATCCTCAACACGTGCAATGTCGATTCCCACCATGTTGCGATCGTTGAAGATGTACATTCCCGGTCGGATTTCGTTGACGCCAAGAAACAAGTGACCTTCTAGCGCTGTTGGAGTCGATCCTCCACTTACGGTTAGCACGGGCAGACCAGCCTCTTCGAGCTTGCTCAGCGCACGACTCAGAAAATCATTCACACCAACTCTCAGGTCGGCACGTTCCTTTTCGCCGACTTGAAAGTGACCCGGAAAAAACATCAATCCTTTAAAATCGAGATTCGGCAGGTCAGCAACTCTTTGGGCCACAGACGGCAGGTCGTCCGCATTCGTGACGCCGCAACGACGGAAACCGACATCAAGCTCCACCAGCACACCGACATGTACATTCTTCTTCTCCGCCTCTTTTGAGATTGCCTGAGCGACGTCGAAAGAATCGAGTGCCACGGTGATGTCGGCTCGTGCTGCGAGTTCGGCGAGTTTCTCAGCTTTGCCCCTGCCAAACACTGGATAGGCGATGAGAATGTCGGTGATGCCTGCATCGAGCATCACTTCAGCCTCACCAATTTTCGCCACTGTGATCCCACACGCTCCATGTGCTATTTGCCGTTTAGCTATTTCAGGGATCTTGTGAGTTTTCGTGTGAGGCCTCAGTCTCAAGTTCTTAGTGCGACAGTAATCGGCCATGCGTGACAGGTTTCGTTCCATGACTTGCAAATCAACGACTATGGCCGGAGTTTCTAAATCAGAAACGAGCAATTTCGCCCCCAA
>DATBSH010000232.1:0-6621 GCA_036559885.1 Pyrinomonadaceae bacterium | reverse complement strand
ATCGCACGTCACGACTTCGCTACTCGCTGAGGGCGTCTGGTCGGCGAGCGTTTCGATCCAGGGCGCGTTGTCTGGCGCGAAGTTCTACGCGCCGCACGATCGCAAGAATCCGGCAAGTGCGGCATTCAATGTTTATCAGGCGTCCGATGGCACGTGGTTCGTGCTGATTGTGACGCCTGACAAATTGGAGGCAGTGGCGAAATGTATCGGCCGCACTGACCTCCTGACAGATCCCCGATTCTCCGATCCGACGAAGCTGGTGGCAAACATGCCCGAGTTGACGGCCATTCTCGACGAAGTATTTGGAGCGCAACCAATGGCGCATTGGTACGACATCTTCAGTGGTGTCCACGTTACATTTGGCGCAGTGCGCGGTCCCGAGGAAGTAATCAACGATCCACAACTACGAGCGAATGACATCGTCATCCCGATCGAAGGTGCTGGCAACAACATCACATCAACAATCAGCAGTCCGATTCAGATACACGGTGTGACGAAAGTTTCCGCAAAGCGTGCTCCGGAGATCGGCGAACACAATGAACAGATTCTCAAGGAGCTAGGTTTTGATTCCAAACAGATTGATAGCTTTGTCACGAGTGGTGTTCTAGGCGGACATAAGGAAGCAGCGGGAGGTGTGCGATGAGTGAGATTTTAACGGAACGTACGGGAAACATTTTACGGGTCACTGTGAATCGTCCCGAGAAAAAGAACGCGATGACGTCTGCGATGTACAACGCTCTTGCAGACGTCTTCAATGAGGCAGCAAAAGACGATGATGTAAGCGTTGTGATCTGGGACGCTGCGGGAGACTCGTTCAGTGCGGGCAACGATATAGAGGATTTTCTTAAGAACCCTCCAGGCCTGGGTGAGAGTCCGCAAGCCCGGCTTGGTGCTGCGTTGCTTAACTTGGATAAGCCGGTGATTGCCGCTGTGAAGGGTGTCGCTGTTGGAGGCGGTACTACCTTGCTTACTCACTGTGATTTTGTCTATGCGGGAGAAAGCTCGAAGTTCAAATTGCCTTTCGTCGATCTGGGATTAGTTCCGGAATTTGGATCAAGTTGGTCCTTGCCGGCCCGCAGTGGCTACATTCGTGCGGCCGAATTATTTCTGTTGGGCCAGCCGTTCAGTGCTGAGGTGGCTGCCGAGGTTGGATTGGTGACCCGGGTAGTACCTGACACCGAGTTGTCGGCGACTGTGACCCAAACGGCGGAGAAATTGGCCGCGAAACCGATTGGAGCGCTGCGAGCCAGTAAGAAACTCCTGAGGCAGTCGTCGCGCCAGCAGATCGATCAGGCAATAAAGGCTGAACTGGAGCAGTTCGCGACGCGAGTGCGTTCCGCGGAAGTGAAGGAGGTGTTCACTGCCTTTATGGAGAAGCGTAAGCCCGACTTCGCGAAGGCAAAGGAAGCTGCGTAGCAACGAACCATGTAGTTTCAACTTTATGACTTTGTGAATTTCGCTTCATCACACCACAGAGACAGAGAGCGCAGAGGATGCACAGAGAAAAGAAACCTATTAGGTCCGGACGATGAACAGAGGTGAACCAGCAAGCACGCTCCGAAGAGTTGCGTCAGCCCACATCCCTACGAGGTGGGGAATGTTCCAAACGGTTGGCTTCGAGCATGAAATATCGAATGGCACCCACACCGCGCTTGCGATTGTTCTCGGTGATCTGAAGCAAAGTGAGGCTCCGCTGGTTCGCATTCATTCGCAGTGTTTCACCGGCGAGGTGTTGGGTTCATTGCGATGTGACTGTGGCGATCAGTTGGACCTGGCGATGCAAGCTATTGCTGAAGAGGGCAGTGGACTGGTGATCTATGAGCATCAGGAAGGTCGTGGGATTGGGTTGATGTCAAAATTGCAGGCTTATGCGCTTCAAGATGAAGGTCTCGATACCATTGAAGCCAATCATGCGTTAGGATTCGATGCTGACCACCGTGACTTTAGCTTATCGGTCGCTATTCTTCGTGACCTTGGGATTAGTCGCGTTCGCCTCCTGACTAATAATCCAAAGAAATCATGCGCGTTGGTTGATGCTGGTATCGAGGTTGTTGAACAACTCCCGTGCGAAGCTGCGGCAAACTCGTATTCCCTGCCCTACCTGCGAGCGAAAAAAGAAAAGATGGGCCATGCGCTAACGCTGGGAGGAAAGGAATCAACAGGACCTATTCGACCTATAGGACCATTCGACTGCGATCAACCGTTCGCTACGATCGAAGCCGCCATCGAGGAATTGAAAGCCGGGCGGATGATCATCGTAGTCGACGATGAAGATCGTGAGAACGAAGGCGACCTCACGATGGCGGCGGAAATGATCACGCCAGAAGCCGTTAACTTCATGGCCACTCATGGAAGGGGCCTGATCTGTCTCGCAATGACTGATGAAAGACTTCAGGAACTGGAGCTTGCTCCAATGTCGCCGGCCAATAGTGCGTTGGGCGGTACTGCATTCACTGTTTCAATCGACGTAATAGGACACGACACCACAACCGGAATCTCAGCTTACGATCGAGCGCAAACGATCAAGGCTGCCGTCGATCCAAATAGTCAGCCGGAAGACTTCGCGCGACCCGGCCATGTGTTTCCCCTGCGTGCCCGGTCGGGCGGTGTCCTCGAGCGTCGCGGCCAGACCGAAGGCGCGGTCGATCTGGCAAGCCTCGCTGGACTCCAACCTGCAGGAGTGATCTGCGAGATCGTGAATGATGATGGCACCATGGCTCGCGTGCCTGACCTCATTCGCTTCTGCCAGAAGCACGACCTTCTAATGATTACGGTTGCCGATCTGGCGCGTTATCGGTTCGATCGCGATTACGAAGAGATCCTGGTAGCAAGCGACGTAGTTTTTCCGGTCTGTCCCACAATCTCTCCCGTGCCGGGAGCGCAGGCGTTCCCGGCTGCCCAAGCGGAGCTCATTGCATGATCTATACGCACTCTCTCGGCCGAGCTCTTCGATACTATCCCGAAATGACGGCCTTTGCTTCGGGCGCGCAACGCCTGACTTTTCGTGAAGTTCACGCAAGAGTCGGAAGAATTGCTTCAGCGCTAAACAAACATGGTTTCAAAGCAGGCGATCGGCTGGCTCTTCTGTTGCCCAATGAACCGGAATTTATCGAGCTGATCTATGCGTGTGCCTGGCTCGGTTTGATTGTCGTCCCGCTGAACACAAGGCTCTCGGCAAACGAGATCGATCATGTTCTGGTTGACGCAACTCCTCATGGCTTGATTCGTCATTCGTCGCTTGCGGTTCCGACAGTACAAGTTCCGCGGCAATTAATCATCGACATAGAACCGTTTGAGTTTGAGGACGGCACATATCCCAACCCTGTCTACGATCCCGACGCGGTGTTTACTCTCATCTACACCAGCGGAACAACCGGTTTACCAAAGGGCGTCGCCCTAACTCACGCCAACATTCTGGCAAACATGGACCACGTCAACTACTGGATGCGATATAGAGAGGGCGGTGTGTATCTGCACGCGGCCCCAATATTTCACATCGCAGACTTTCCCTTCATGTTCGCTTCCCCCGCGTTCGGCACAAGCCAGACCACAATTCCAAAGTTCAGCCCACAGGAGTTTTGCGAAACCGTGGAGCGCCAACGTGTCACACACACTGTTGTCGTGCCGACGATGATCAATCTACTTCTGCAATACGCGGACTTGAAGAAGTATGACCTCACCAGCCTCGAACGATTGGGATACGGGGGTTCGCCGATAGCGCCTGAACTTATCCATCGAACGAGAGAAGCTTTTCCAAACGTGGAGTTGGTCCAGGTGTATGGCCTTAGCGAGACGGGCTTCCTCACCGGTTTACAAAATCACGAGCACACAGAAAACCGGCTGACATCGTGCGGCCGCACTTGTCCGGGAATCGAAATACGAATCGTGGACGAGTCAGGGAAAGAAGTTGAGGAGGGCAAGCCGGGCGAGCTAATTGTTCGTGGTGCCAACGTCATGCGGGGTTATTGGAATAACCCGAAGGAAACGGAGACCGCATTTCGTGACGGGCTGTTTCGCACCGGAGATATCGGCTACCAGGATGCCGAAGGTTATTTCTTCATCCTCGATCGACTGAAAGACATGATTGTTACGGGCGGCGAAAATGTTTACTCCGGCGAAGTCGAAGCAGTGATCTACCAACACCCGGCAGTTCACGAAGTGGCGGTCTTCGGCATCCCTGATCCGAAGTGGGGAGAACTCGTGATGGCTTACGTCGTGCTGAAGCCGGGCCAGGTTATCAGCGCCAATGAACTGATTGCTTATTGCCGCCAATCACTAGCTGGTTACAAGATTCCACGCCGCGTCGAATTCTCGGCGACTGAATTACCCAAAAGTGGCTCTGGTAAGATATTAAAGAAAGACCTGCGTGCGCGCTTCTGGACACAACACGAACGTGCGGTGGGTTAAGAACTAAGGAACGACAACGTTGGCAGAACCGTAATCGTAGATCACCAAGGCCTGCCTTATATCCAAATTAAAGATCGAAATCATTGACGGCCCTCCTGCTCAACGACCCTCATTACGCTCCGACAATTCCGGCAACCTGCCTCGTCAATTCGATAAGCAAACCCAGAAACCAAGCTCCTTCATCTGGCACATCCATTGCGCACAACCACGTCAGGAAGAAGTTGCCTCGAGTTTGAGGTTCGAAGGAGCGTAAGTTTGAGATTACTCATACAAACAGCAATCTGTCTATCAGCTCTAATCGCAGTCGCGATACAAAACGCGCACGCTCAGAACGGACCGATCACAGGTTCCGGCAATCAGGAAAGCGCACAGACTAACCCGCAGCGCCATGAGCCCGAAACCGAACCCGTCTCTGATGCACAAGTAATCCAACCACCATTCAAGCACAGCCGTTTGTTTACCAGAGTCGGATTTCTGCTTGCCCCTTATCACTCTTCGGCGACCATCGCCACCAACGGACGAATCGTTTCAGGCGGCACTGCGGAGGCAAGCAGCAACATGAGTGTGACGTTCGATCTCGGCTATGAGATCACAAATAACATTTCAGTGACAGTAACATCAGGTATTCCGGTGAAGCCGCACGTCACCGGTGAAGGTGCGGCGGCATCACTAGGCATACTGGGAAAAGTTCGCTATGGGCCAGCTATTTTTGCGGGCCAATACCAATTCCCAAAGATAGGCCGATTCCGACCTTACGTCGGCGGCGGTGCAGCTTATGCCATCATCTTCAAGAACTTCGACGGCAGCGTAAAAAACCTTGATGTTCACAACAACTGGGGATCAGTTCTGCAGGGCGGCGCTGAGTATGAAGTGAATTCAAAATACACGCTCTTCTTCGATTTCAAGGAGGTATGGCTGGGAGTCAATGCAGATGGTGTGCTCAGCGACGGTACGGCGGTAAAGGCGCGTGTGGCGCTGAACCCTTCGTTGGTAACGGTGGGGATCAAGTTTCATTTTCCGTTTGGTCGCGGCGGTCATTAATTCTGGTCATTCCGCTCACAGCATCTGTCTGATCGATGGTTGAAATCCAGCTAGCAAAACACTCCATTCGAATACCAGACAACCGGACGCGTTGTCTCACTGCGATTTCCGCACTCAGGACCAGACGTAGTCCTAACGTGCCATTAATGGTCGACCACCGGTCGGATCCCATGTAACCAAAGTCCAATTCGGTGTAACCAACGTGTAATTGTCTACGCTCGCCACGCCGGGCAAAATGGCACCGTGACCGGAAAAAATAACTCGCAATTAGTTGTTATTGTCGATGATGATCGATCAGTCCAGAGTGCGCTCAAGGACTTGATGGAATCCGCCGGGCTTTCGGCGCGGTGCTTCGGATCGGCAGAAGAATTCCTTGAATCGGATCAGCGGAACCAGACCGGCTGTCTGGTCACGGACATTCGTATGCCGGGGATGTCAGGCCTCGACCTGCAAGAGAAGCTGAAGGCCGAAGGGTCTCGCATTCCAATGATCTTCATCACGGCGCACAGTGACGCAAAGATAAAGATGCAGGCGATGTCAGCCGGCGCAATAGAGTTCCTGTCCAAGCCTTTCGATGATGAAGTTTTGCTTGAGAAGGTCCGAGGCGCGCTCAAGGGCTGAACAGGAAAAAATAGACGCGATTTTCAGGAGGAGCATGGCGATGAATTCAAACGTCTTGGCTTTCTCGGAGCCGCGCGAAGCAGCACATTTGGCGGTGAATCTCAGACCATTCAGCGAAGTGAATAATGATGGCATTGTCGGAAATAGCCTTGTGCTATGGAGTGCACTCGAACAGGCAGAACTTGTCGCCCCAACCGACTCCACTGTTATGATCCAGGGAGAGACCGGCACCGGTAAGGAGTTAATCGCCGACGTCATCCACAATCTCAGCCCGCGGCGCCATCAAAACTTTATCAAGATCAATTGCGCCGCCATCCCTCCCACCCTGTTCGAAAGCGAACTGTTTGGCCATGAACGGGGTGCCTTCACCGGCGCCATCAATCAGCGCGTTGGCCGTCTTGAGCTTGCTCATAAAGGTACACTTTTTTTAGACGAGATTGGCGACCTCCCGCTTGAATTGCAGCCCAAACTCTTGCGTGTTTTGCAGGATCGAGGGTTCGAGCGACTCGGAAGTAGCCGTACCATCAAAGCCGATGTTCGAGTGATTGCTGC
>DATBSH010000231.1:0-6410 GCA_036559885.1 Pyrinomonadaceae bacterium | reverse complement strand
GATACCAGGGGATTGACTCTTGTGACTCAAACATCTCCGGTTCCTCCTTGAGTTAGGACTCCAACTGCAGTGTCATGAGGGCAGTACCGAAACGCGGTAGCGTCGGGTATTCATGCAATCATTGTGGCTCGATTGTTAACGACTACCCGACGCTACAGCGTTTCGGTACTGACTGTTTTCGACGGCAAAGACCTCGAGGAAAAAGGCTATACGAAGCGTAATACGTGACGGCTATGAGAGTGAGATCAGTCGGCATTTTTTAGATACTTCCTCACAATCCTACTGGTATGAACGCGCGCCCTTAACCGATGAAGAGTCTGATATAGGCCCATTTCCGCGCGGCCCATGAAGATAAGCTCTGGCAAGACACCTTTGGTTTTGAAAAGATTCTTCGATTCTTTCAGGTAATGCTCGAGAAACGCGTTGTCACCGAAATCAAAAGGCTCATCTTTATCCTGATCGGGAGGGTAGACCTTCCGATAGAAGTTGTCAGCAAAACGGATTAAAGCCTCACGCGTATCTCGCAACAACTTTCTGCCCACCGCTCGATAATATGATTCTAAAAGTCGACGGAATTCAGTGGAATGCGTTGAACCTGGATATAGAAACACACTTCGCAAGTATGCAGCTGATTCGGGTAACAAGGTTTTTACGCAACCAAAGTCGACTAAAGAAATATTTCCATTCTCGTTGAAAAGATAATTACCCCAATGCGGATCCGCATGGAGCGACTCCACCTTTAAGACCTGGAAGTAAAACAGGTCAAAAAGATTTGCGCCGAGCTCGTTCCGCGTCTTTTGGGTTGGTCGATGAGCGAGAAAGTCATCAAGATGTTGCCCGTGCATTAACGACATCGTCAGGACTTTGTCTGACGAGTACTTGGAAAAAACTTTCGGAACCTTGACAAAAGATAACGGCCCCAAGTGTGCTCGAAAGAAATCGATGTTTTCGGCTTCCCGCCAATAATCAGTTTCAGCGAGAATCTGTTCTTCGATTTCATCGATTGCAAGCTTCGTAAGGTGGCCGGATGCTTGTGCCGGCTTTGAGAGCGTCCGAAAAAGTCTAAAATCGTTGGCTACTGCCTGCCGGATCCCGGGGTACTGCACTTTTACTGCCACTCGCTCTCCTTCGTGAGTCATGGCATGATGCACCTGACCCAATGAAGCAGCAGCAAAAGGCTCCGGCGCGAACTGTTTGAATATCTCTTCCGGTTCGTGTCCGAGGCTACGCTTGATCTGCACGCGCACCAGAGAGGGATGCATGCCTGGTGCTCTCATCTGCAGCGCTGCCAACTCCGCAAGTGTTTCATCAGGTAGAGTGCCCGTTTGCAAACTGAGCGTTTGGCCCAGCTTCATGGCCGCGCCGCGTAATGACTGCATCTCGTCTCGCATTCGACGCGCTGCTCGTGTGTGCGTCGACTTCAACTTAGCCTTGCGTTGTGTCTCCCCAAGAAAGGCGTGCTGCAGCGCATAACCGAGATAGCTCCCCGCAACATCAGCGCCCAGGGAGGCAATGCTTAACGCGCGTCGCAGGGAAGTGTTTTTGTCTGACGGCATCAACGCCTTCCTTTTCTCAGAAGCGTCACTCCAATCGTCAAAGACCGATCTAAAAACGCGAGTGTATTTTGCTTACCTTCGGACGAGTCGTAGAGCCAGTAAAGCAAAGTGCCGAGGTAGTAGATCCAGAACACTTCAGGAGCTAGAAACGCCAGTGGGTTCTGTTTCTGCTTAGGTATGGATTCGTCAATCAGATCCTCGACAAAGGCGAGATACCGATGACGGAGTTCCATTGCGCGGTGGCTGAACGGGCCAAGCGCCGAAGTCGGCTTCAACGCGTGCAGCAGCGCGGCCCCGATGAAACGCTCGTATGGAGCCAGATATTCCAGCTGGTTTTGCACGAGTGAGAAGAGTTTTTCCTCCAACGGTGCTCTGCGGAGACGTGGATTGTCGCGCACGGCAGCAACTGCATGTGCCACCTCTTGCTCAAAAAAATAGAGCGCGATGTCTTCCTTGGTTCTGAAATAGTTGAAGACTGTGCCCTCGGCGATTCCTGCCTTTCGAGCGATGGCTTTTGTCGTCGTGCCGTCGAAGCCTTTGGTTTGAAAGAGGCTCAAGGCCGCTTTCACGATACGGTTGCGAATAGCCTGCTTATTTCTATCGCGCCTGCCCGCCGGACGCTTACGCGCAGCCGCGCGGTTCCTCGTTGCAAGTTTCCGCGTTGGGCGGCTTACATGTTCCTGTTGGCTTTTCACTTTTGCAGCCATCGCTAAGGCACGCCAATCATGAGTGTCCTCACGCAATATATGAGCACACTCATAATTCTGTCAATCGAGCATTGACACCATAGCTTCAGTCCACGTGGTATTCAACCTCAACCTAAAGCAAGTACGGAAAGTTCGCGTCAGGACACCACCGGCTTTAGCCACGTGGTGTCTCGTCAAAACAAAGGATGTGATCTGTGAGTTGAAGTTGGCGAACCGGGTGGGCTAACAGATGGGCCAAGCTATTTGTCTGACCAACTTACACTTCATACTACCGCTTCGATCGCGCACGGTATGCTCTGAATTTCTATTGTTCCTAAAAGCCTATCAGGCCACGTTTCAATTCCTCGAGCGCGATGCTCGTATTCCGGCGTTTCAGCCGGTCCGCGGCGATGCGCGGTTGTGCACCTCGGAGAAGTTGCTTGCTCCTATGGCCTGCGAGGATTACCAACTGGAATCGGGAGACAATGCCGGGCCATTCTTCTTGCCGATTATCTTCGATATTCGTTATTTCTGTTTCATCCATGATTTGGTATCCACCTTGTTGAGACCGGCCCCGAGGACTTCAAAAATGGTTGATGAGGTAAAAGAGAACCGGCACGGCGACCGTGACGACTACAACAACGTGGAGCCAGCTAACCGCGAGTTTTTCACAGTTGGGGCACTTGACTTTCCACAGTCGCAAGATGATCCCACAGTGATGGCAGTACCAGATCATTTGAACCTTGACCTTCGACTATTCAACGGACCTTCTGAGACTAGTTAGCTGAGTAAAATCGATAGGACGACCAAGTTGCAGTTTGCTCGCCGGTTTGGACACAAGACAGAAGCAAATGGTATCGCCGTCTGTTGTCTTGAGATCGTCAAGCGCACGTTCGTCGAGCTCGACGGGTTTAAAACATTCCATTCCGGAGTTGCGGGAGCGAGCCACCATCGCTTCTTTGATACTCGCAAACACGGTCATGCGAAGGTTTCCGTTGACTGAAATGGCAAACCAATCACCATTGGCACGTTGCATTCCATACAGTCGGCTCATCCGCTTCTCCTCTAAACGTTCGTAATCTATGACGTGATGTGCAACTCATCATCACTGTCGTGCCGCAAAAAAACAGAGAACACAAAAAACCCGCCGACGCAGGCAATCAAAGCCATTCCCAGAGCCCACCATAAATGATGTATACCACCTTGCAGGTCCACGGCGCCGTTTACGTCTGTGAAAGTAACAAACAGGTAAAATTGCCACACGCTGATCGCGGTCATCACGATTACGGCAACAATCGACCCGGAAATGTTAGTAAGATTCTTTTGGACAAAGCTCATCAATTGCCTCCAGTTATTACTCGAGTAAAGCTTGAATTCGGGCACCCTGATTTAGTACCAGAGAGGCTGTTTTGCTCATTCGTTAGAACGCGTATCGCTCCTAAGTGCTAATCAAGCGTCCTCTCACGATCATGCTGGGCTTGCCTGTCGCAGCGTTGTATGAGCTCTTCAAGAAACGGACCACAGTCAAAAGAGGGTCGGCCGTTTAGTTCAATCAGACAGTTCACGGCCAGCCGGTAGGTTGAGAATGTCTGCGCACCGTACTTCTCGCTGCTACTGCTTCGAAAGACCGTCGACTTGCACAGGCGCCAGTACACGGCCCGCGCCAGGGCCGCCTCGACACTTAGGAAGCCACGACCTTCCACTACTGATGACCGATCGCGAAAGACCTCATTACAAATTGATTCGAGTTTCTCCGAGTCAATCCTGCTCATCACATTCATACAGTCGGTTGACTTATTCCTCTGCCCTATTGGTCGTCACGTCTCGCTTGAGACCATTTCTTATACATAAGCTGATGCGACCTTCGCGCAAACGCGCGGCTAGAGGACGCTGCCAGCTCGGGCGTCACGGGAACTGCCCCGTTCATGGGGCATCTGTCATCGCGCTGCCCTTCGAACTGCCGTTCGTTTGTGAACGGCCAATATGCTGATCGAAGCGACGGCAGCTGGTTGAGCTTAGGTGTCCGACTGGTCGAACTATTTGATGGCGCGACAGGACCAGCTGCAATGGCGGCGCGTGTAGAGCTGTAATACCTATAGATCATCCATCCGAAAAGAGCAGAAGTCTCAATCAAGGTAATCAGTATGACAATTCTCATATATCTCACGTCCTAAGGTTAGTACCAGCTGAGACGGTTGTAACTCTCGATGTTTGACGTCTACATAAGGAAGGGCTGCGGCTCGACGACCTTCGAAATTTCACCCGTAAAGCTGGCTAGCGCTTCTGATTCGTTATCATGAACTTCGAACACCGTTAAGAGTTTCGTAATCGTCATTAAGTCTCGCAACCGTTCGGTAAGGTGGCTCAGCTTGATCGCACCGCCCTTATTGACAACCGTTATGTGGCTCGAGACCAGCTCACCCAGACCTGTGGAATCAATGTGCGTCACCCCGGCTAGATTCAAAAGAATTTGTGTCTTTCCTTCGTCGACGAGGCAGCGAATTGCTCTATGTAATTCAAGAGACCCTCCGCCGATTCTGACGCGGCCCTTTAGATCGAGAACGGTTACATTCCCAGCCTGACGTTCATTGATATAAAGATTGACCACTTGTTGCTCCTATCGGGTGGGCTATTGACTTCAGGTAGTCTGGGAGATTCCAGAGGAGCTGAGAAGAGAGTAAGCGAGACTCGGTTCACAAAGACCTTACGCTGACCAACGCTATCTGTCAACTATAGAATATATTTCATATGCACAATATTTCTCGTATGCTAAATAGTTGAACCGAGTGAGGTATTCGGGCCATTCGCCGTCTCTATCGAACACTCGTCTCCTGCTTCAGTCGGTCTGCTGCGGCCCAGTCTTTCGCCGAGACGAATGATTCGTTGTCGTAGATCAGCACAATGGTTCCGACCGGCAGTAGCTTACTCATCTCTGCCGCCGCGGACATTGGAATGCGGATGCAGCCGTGACTCTCTGGTCTGTTCGGAACTGAGGGGTTTCCATGAATCGCTAGTCCATCGCTGAAGTAGTTGGGATAATAAAGCAAGCCGAGAGGTGACTTTCTCCAACCAGACAGCTTCCCGTAGATCCTAAATCGACCTCGTGGCGTATAGGCCAAGCCCCGCATTCCCTTTTCGTGGTAGCGTCTGTTACTACCGGTCGAAACGGGAAGAATCCTCTTTATGGCACCTTGATCATCAGTCAGTATGAGGATCTGACGGTCGAGATCTACTTCGACGTGTCGGTAACCGTCATCTCTGGGTTTCGGCGCTTCGGCATTGAGAATAGCGTCGAAGTCATTGCGCGTGAGGCGCCCGGTAACTCTACGGCCTTCCCATTTCTGAAACATCATTAAGCCGTTGCGGGTTGCCCCATCAATCACGCCATCGACCCGGCCAGTCTGATAACCCATCTCTGATAGACGCTCTTCTGCCTCTTTCAACTGTGCTCGAGTCAACTGACGACCAGCCGACCGTTGTTTGCGCTTATCACGGTTTGCATTGGCGGACGCTGAGTTTGGCGTCACAAGAATCAGGGCGGTTAACAGCGCCAGAATGGAAGCGATGTTGATTGATTTCGACACGATACCCTCGAAGTTAGAAACGCAAACCTCTCGGGGGAACAACTCAGACTCGTATCGGGGCTTGGAAGGAGTTACTGAGACTGGCCGCTATTGAAGCGGTAGTTATTTACAACCATTACGATACGCCCCGTGGTTGGACTTGGTCAACGGCAAGCTGTCCAGAATCGAAACGCAATCAATTTGCTAAGTGAATGTCGACGCTGCACATCCCAATTCATCTAGCTTAGTCATGAGTCATCTTTGGGTAATTTCGACATTTTAGGCCTGTTTCCCGCTAATTGCATGACGGGATTAGATTTTGATGGCGCGACCACCATGCGTTTCAGGCGATGATTAAACGAATCTTTCTCTTAGTCCTTGTGATTGCCGGGGTAGGAGCCGGTGTGTGGGCCTATGTCCACCATTTCGCCTGGAGAAGCAATCGCGCGCAACAAGTACAAACCGACTCATACGCCATGCCGGATGCACGACGCGCGACATGGGACGAAGCGGTCGCCAGCGTTAAAGCGGATCGGGGCGAGCCCGCCGGGGGAAATGCGCGTGTTGAAATTCCACCTGAGCTTAAGCACTACAGCGATCGGCAT
>DATBSH010000230.1:0-15569 GCA_036559885.1 Pyrinomonadaceae bacterium | reverse complement strand
TCGCTGCAAGCAGTCGCGCATCCAAGGAGGCTAATCGTATGCGAGAAAGGATATTTAAGTCAGCCGATTGGCCACGGTACCGAGTTTTTAATTGACGAGCCAAACCGAAAAAGCGTGGATTCCTGATCTGTTGTTTTACGACAACCACTTTCAAACAGATCTGGCTGTTGTGTGCGACGCCAACGGCACAATCTCAGAAATCGTACCGGCGGATCGTACAACAGGCGGAGTGCGACTAAAGAATCGCGCGCTGCTGCCAGGTCTCGTCAATGCACACTCTCATGCGTTTCAACGTGTCGTCCGCGGACGCACTGAGTATCGCTCGGCAAATCAGACTGATAGTTTTTGGACGTGGCGCGAGTTGATGTACCGGGCTGCCAACGAGCTTTCTCCCGATGATGTCTACACAGCGTCTCAAATGGCCTTCCTTGAGATGGCCCTCAGTGGCATAACGACAGTCGGCGAGTTTCATTATCTTCATAATACCGTCGACGGTCGGCCTTACGCTGACCCGAACTTACTCGCCAGAGAAGTGGTACGCGCAGCGAATGATATTGGTATACGCATTGCGCTGTTGCGCGTCGCCTACGCTCGCGCCGGTTATGAGAAAGAGGCTGATCCACTACAAGCTCGCTTCATTGAATCGACGGACGTATATCTTGAAAACATTCAAAGCCTGGCTTTGCACTTGAACAAAACCAGCAACATGGCTTGGACCGGCGTCGCACCGCATAGTGTTCGGGCGGTTCCCCTGGACTACCTAAAGCGCGTAGCAGAGTTTGCCCATCACAACGGTTTTCCGATTCACATGCATGTCGCAGAGCAACCTGCTGAAGTCGCGGCCTGCATTGAGGAATATGGAAGGTCGCCGGTAGCGTTACTGGACACCGAAGGTCTCTTGAGTCCGAACTTCACTGCTGTCCACGCGATTCATGTTTCGGCAAAGGCCATCAAAACGTTTGGTAACTCAGGTGCAAGCGTTTGCGCTTGTCCCACGACGGAACGGAATCTCGGCGATGGTGTGGTTCCGGTTGATGGTTACTTTGAAGCCGGTACAACAGTCTCTCTGGGAACGGACAGCCAGATTCAAATAGATCTCCTGGAAGACGCGCGCGAATTGGAGTATCACCTGCGCCTGCAACGGACTCAACGAAATGTCCTCGCACCGATCGATGATGCCGGTGAATCTGCTCTGGCTGAAAAGCTGTTTATGTGTGCGACGGTTAACGGCGCCAAAAGTCTTGCATTTGACGGTGGCCGTCTTGAGCCTGATACCCCCGCAGATTTTTTCACCATCGATCTCGGTGATCCCTCAATCGCGGGCGCTTCGCAGTTGGATTTGCTGTCGTGTTTGATCTTTTCGGCGTCCCGTGCGGCTATCAAAGATGTGTTTGTCGGGGGTAAGAGGATAGTCGCGGATGGGAGTCATTCTGCACAAGATGAGGTGGTGAAGGCTTTTGGCGCGTTGCAGAAAAAATTATGGGGATGACTGACAACTTTCCCTTGGCGGTATTTCGCTTTCGGATTGCTGCCAGGCCTTAAGACATGAATATTAAACAAACATTAGCCAACCTCGTTGCCATCAATTCAGTTTCCTCGATTTCGAACGCGCCAATTATTGATTACCTCGATGATCGTTGTATCGGCTTAGGATTTGTGACGCGTCGCTTCAGTTATATCGATGAGAACAGAATCGATAAGATCAATCTGATCGCGGTTGTCGGAACTGACTTCTCTGAATCTACGGAAGTTGAACTCGCACTTGTCGGTCACACTGATACTGTTCCTTTTGATCAGAACTGGAACGAGGCGACTAAGCTTTCCGAGCAGGATGGAAAACTGTTCGGCCGTGGTGCTTGCGATACAAAAGCGTTCATTGCCGCAGTGCTAACCGCTCTTGAAAAAGTAGATCTGAAAAAGTTACAGCGGCCTTTGGCTTTGGTCTTTACCGCAGATGAAGAAATCGGACTGCGAGGTGCGAAGTATCTGGCGGATTTAGAGGTGCTCCAACCGCGATACAGCATCGTCGGTGAACCAACATCTTTGCAGCCAATCCGTGGTGGCAAGGGCTATTCACTTGCTGAGGTTGTTGTGCGCGGACGTGAAGCCCACAGCGCGTATCCGGCACTCGGCGCATCATCTGTATTTAGAGCGGCGCGACTGATTACCCGTTTAGAACGCCTGGCAGAAGAATTAAAAGCCGACCAGCATCAGGATTTCGATCCACCGCACACCACATTGAATGTTGGATTGATTCGCGGGGGAACGGCAAAGAACGTGATTGCCGGCGAATGTAGATTCACGGTCGAGTGGCGTCCAGTACCTTCGCAAGCATCAGAGCATGTACTCAAGTTAATTAATGAGGCAATTGACGAGGAGCAGAAAACAGATCGCGATTTCGTTGCGGAGGTAGCAGTCGAGCGACTCGACTCTGGTTTCGATACAGCTGCTGATTCACCAATCGTTTCGTTGATGGAACGACTTACTGAGAAGTGTGCGGGAACAGTTGCGTTCGGGACTGAAGCGGGCCAAATGACAGTGCTCGGTAGTGAAGCTGTCGTGCTTGGTCCTGGAGACATTCGTGAAGCGCATCGAACAGGTGAGTTCGTTCCTGTTGATCAGCTGGAGCGCTGTGCTGAGATTATCCGAGAAGCCATTCGAGCACTTTGTATTTCTGACTAGTCTGATCTGTGTTTATCCGCGTGAATCTGCACGTTTCTACCGCCCGCTTAATTAGCGAATCAACACCGCATGAGTTAATCTATTGCCACAGGCAACCGACATTACCCAAACCCCATCCGAAGTCATTGTCTGACAGCCAAAGGATCTCCTTGAAATCGGCACTTTTTACATTCGTATTCTTTGTTTTATTCCTGCAGCCCCAAGCATTTGTCGCTCAGACCCAAGAACCACCATTGACCAGTCAACAGGTTGTTAGTCTCCTGTATTTACTGCCGCGACATCCCGAAAAGCGCGACGAGATTGTTGAAGAGATTCGACGGCGTGGTATCGGATTTCCACTGACTGACGGAATGCGCTCACTGGTCGCCACGAAGAGCGGCAGTGATGCTTTATTGCGACGAACCCTTGAAGAAGCAGAACGACGCCGAGTTAATCCGACTGGCTCGGCACTTCCTCCAGCCGCGGAGGCCGACGACCTGCTCGAGCGTACACGTAACGTCACCTTAGCCGCGGCGAACGCAATGCCTGACTTTATCGTCAAGCAACTCATTCGACGATCAGTCGCTTACGGCAACACTACAAACTGGGTACCGCAGGACAACCTCGCGATCGCGGTCGGCTATCGTGCCAGTGGCGGCGAAGAGTACAAGCTGCTCTCTGTAAATGGAGTTCCCGCCGCTGACGACGTGAAACCAACCAAGGACTACAGCAAGTATGCACCGGGAGGAGCGACGTCGAGTGGCGTTGAATATATTTCGGCTCTGGCTGATGTTTTTAAGCCGGAATCAAAAACCGAATTTCGTTTGGTCGACACCGATGTTGTGAGAGAACGACGTGCGCTTGTCTTCGAGTATTCGATCAAACGCGACTTATCGCAGCTCAGCCTAAGTGTTGGCGGGACCAGTTTCACAACCATCGTCGGATCGCGTGGCCGCCTATGGATTGATCGAGAGCTCGATAGGGTCATACGTTTTGAACAGATTGCCACTGAGATCCCGGCCGGCTTTCCGATCACTGCCGCCAGCAGTCTAATTGACTACGACTGGGTGATGATTGGCGAGCGGAAATATCTCCTGCCAATTCACTCGGAGATATTGCTGACCAGGGTTCAGGGTAACGTAGTGCTTGAAAGTCGCAACGATATTCGCTTTCGGAACTACCAAAAGTTCGGCGCCGAGCTAAAGGTTATTGACGAGATTGGTGAAGACGACGGTCCGCCGGACACTCCTGAATCAACCCCACCAAAGCCTGAGAAACCTAAACGGCCGTATTAACGACTGATTTTTTGGCAGCGCGAAACCTCTTCACTGGGAGCGGGGACGTCGCGTCAGCAAACGCGTCGTCAGACGCGCAGATCTGTTCGCGCTGAGCGCTCATGTGCGGACGAGACGTCCGCGCTGCCAGTGGACGGCGGCCGCACCCCAAGAGTCCTTTACTGTAGACGGCGATCGATGCCGTCTGTAGCCAACCGTCGACAGGTAAGAAACCTTGCTTCGCGTTTCTCCTCGATTTTTGCCTGCCTTCTAAACGGAACGGGCATTGCAATCGCATTAATCCCGTGCAAGGAGACCTCGCCATGAAGCCCAGAATCCTTGTCGTCGATGACGACGAGGCGATTACACAGCAGTTGTATTGGACGTTGTGCGAAGAGTATGACGTGGTGACCGCGAATGATATGGCCACGGCGATACGACGGGCTACTTTTTATAAACCAGATATTTCGATTTTGGATTTGCAGTTGCCCCCGGAACAGAATTCACCTTCGATCGGTTTGCGACTGCTGGAGTTTCTCAAAGGACATTTACCGAATTCGCGCGTTTTGATTATGAGTTCACACGCTGACGCTGACGTACGTAACAGATGTGCTACCGCAGGTGCTGATGGGTTTTTCGATAAACCGTTTGAAGTTGAAGAGCTACTGGCAAGCATTTGCCGCTTGGCGCCCGTTCATAAATTGGAGCTGTTTGCTTAGACTCTTTAGGGATACGAGCGCCTCCCACCAAATGGCGCTCGCTGGAACACCGCTAAGATGATCCCCTCTCATCGAACGGTGTATTCGAAACCCCCGTTATCGAGACTCCCACCTCGGTAACGGGGGCTTTTTCTTTCAGGAGCAGGAGCAGGAAAAGACAGGAGCAGAAGCAACAGAGGAGCAGGAATGTTCATCTGCCGGAGATGGCTGCTCCTGCCTGCTGCTCCTGCCTTCTGGTCCTGGCTCCTGTCTTTTCCTGCTCCTGCTTTGCTTCGACTTCTGCCATAATGACACCCATCCTGATTATTTACGTCTCCCAAGATGAGTGATGCACTCGACAAAGTTCGTGACGTGACTGAACTGCCTTTGTTCCCGTTGGCAGTCGTGCTCTTTCCTGGCGTACCTCTTCCCCTTCATATCTTTGAGCCTCGTTATCGACAGATGCTTGAAGATATAAAGGCCAGTAACAGTCTGTTTGGGTTATCGTATTTCGACCCAACAGCCGCTACTACAGAGATTCCACCCGCCGGACACATAGGCTGCGTGGCCGAAGTCACAGAGACCCAAACGTTTCCCGATGGCCGTTCAAATATTCTTACCGTCGGGGTTATTCGTTACCGGATCGAGTCGTACGTTGAGCGTGGCGATCCTTATCTGGTCGCGCGCGTCAGATTCTTTGAAGACGACGACGAAGATGACAGTTTGCTGGCCGACTCAGCGCGCGACGTAGCCGACACATTTACGCGAATCGCTCAGGCGGTTAGAACGATCAATGATGAACGCGCCAGTTTGCCCGACATCTCAAACACAGAGCCGCAACGATTATCGTTCCTTGTTGCAGCGGCGATGGAAATTGAAGCTGACGTCAAACAGGAACTCCTCGAGCTTCGTTCAACTTCTGAGCGACTGCAGCGCCTGCGAGGAATGTTGAACCGCGCGGTCAATAACTATGAAGAACGCGCCCGCATACATGAATTGGCCAAGAGCAACGGTCACAGCGGCAGGAAGATCGAAATAGAATGAGCGGGCCGGCGCCGGATCAGATCACAGTTCAAGTTCTTTTATTCGGAGGCGCACGTGATGCGGTGGGTGGAGGCGTTGTCGACCTTCACATTGATCCTCCGGCAACAGTTGCAACGGCATTCGAGATTCTGCTGAGTAAGTTTCCTGACCTGGGTCGTTTTGGTAAATCACTTCTGTTTGCCGTTAATCAGGAATACGCCTCGAAAGAAACTCCAATCAAAGACAAAGATGAGTTGGCGATCTTTCCGCCGGTGAGCGGTGGCGCCCAGAACGCCGAGTCACGCACATCTAATAACGACTTCTTCGAAATCACTACTTCACTCCTGGACGTTGGCGCAATCGCCAGGCGAGTTGTGTTGCCCGAGTGTGGAGCAAGCGTGACCTTGGATGGATATGCTCGCGAATGGACACGAGGGCGACGTACGCGGTACCTCGTTTATGAAGCATACGAGCCAATGGCGTTAACAGAAATGCGACGACTGGGTGATGAAGCGCACAGACGTTTTGAGATCTCCCATATTGGAATCGTGCATCGAACTGGTCGCCTGGAAATAGGCGAAACCAGCGTCGTTATCACGGTCGGTGCGCCTCATCGAAAAGCTGCTTTCGAGGCTTGTGAGTGGGCTATTCGGGAACTGAAACGCACCGTGCCGATCTGGAAAAAGGAAGTGTTTGATGATGGAGAAGTTTGGGTGGAAGGTGAACACTCAGGCTCGGATCGGTGACAAGTAGTCTGTCGCAACACCTGGGATTGCCTTTAGTTCGGACATGGAATTAACTCCCAGTTACAGGTTAATCGTTTCTTTGACTTTGAGTACTAAATGGACCTAGCGGCTATGCTTTCCGCGCCTTTCTCCCATACCCAAGCTCAGCCCCGCCGGAGATGATGTGATCGACGCCCGTGGTAAATGTCGCTTCAGATGCGATGAACAGACACAGCTTTCCGACTTCTTCAATCGTTCCCATACGTCCCAATAGCTGAGCAGCCTCGCCCTCTTCGCGACACTTTTCCGGATCGCCTGACGCGTCGATGGCTTCCTGCCAAAGTGGTGTATAGACATTTCCAGGCGAGACTGAGTTCACGCGCACCCCATGCGCAGCTTCATCAATCGCCAGCGCTTTCGTGAAAGCCGTGATGGCGCCTTTGGTCGCGACATAAGTTGTCGCATAAAGTTGGCCCATCATACCGACTAGACTTGAGAGGTTGATGATGTTGCCCTTTGTCTGACGCAGATAAGGTAAGGCGAACTTGCAGGCAGCAAACATACTTACCAGATTCAAATCGAGTAGGCCGCGGAATTCTTCAATGGAGAATTCGTCGATAGGTTTGTGAGGTGGATGCCAGCCGGCGTTGTTAATCAGGCAATCGAGTTGACCGTATTGCGTTACTGTCGTGTCGATTAACTTCTTCAACTGCTCGGTGTTCGAGACATCGCAGGGAATGAAGTGAGCAATGCCTGGTCCTCGCTCAGTCAGTTTCTTGGCCAGTTCTTCAACACCCTTCGCATGGCGGGCACAGAACACAACTTTGGCTCCGGCACCGAAGAAAGCCTCGACGCAACCGCGCCCAATTCCCTTAGTACCACCCGTGATGATGACAACTTTGCCTGAATAGTTCATCGAGCGTCCACAAAGACCATTGTGTATTTCAGAGTGTTTGTCGAACGCAGTAACAAAGTAATAACCCGCCGGCGATCGACACGCAGATCTGTCTCAATCGTTTCGGCCTTCGTTTGCGGATCAAGTCTAATCAAAAACGTTCGTGCGCCTCGTTTCAGACTTATCTGGTTCCCGACAACTTTCAAGTCGTCTCGTTCGCCAACTAATAAAGGAAGCTGTTCGCGAATGATGCCGGAACGTTGAATCTCAACTGAAACGCCTGAATCTCCGAAAGTAAGTATCTTCTCGCCCTGGTCCGGAAATCCATATGTGACACTCAACACGCCGGCGCCCAAATCCCTGTTTGTAGGTAACGGAGTGATTTGTCGCATTCCCATTCTGAAGTTGACGTTCAGCGTGTCGCCTTCGAATGGTACTTGGCTCTGTCCCAGCACTGTTCCCCAGCTCGCGTTGTTCGATCCTGTTTGTGACTGAATCGCCGTTCCAAAACCTGGATTCCAAAGCAACCCTAGTCCGTAACGTTGTTGAGCCGTCAAATGTGGACCCGAATTGAACGCCGCATAGTAAGAAGGACGCCGCACGAAGGTAAAGATGAGCCGTTCTCGATCATCCATTCGCTGATGGACAAAGTTTTGTCGACTCATGTAAGGCAGAAGATGAATCGCTGCTTGTCGCTGAACGTCAGTCGCAAACCATTTGCCTTGCGACCGATGCAAAAAGGCGTATGGCGAAAAAGTATTGAAACCGCCGACCGCGAGTTCTGCTTTTGGCGGCCAGTTCTTTTCAAGCGCGGCCCGCTGTTCTCGTCGATTTCGATTGACCTCTTCTCGCGTCGGGGCGAAAGCGCGCGCAAGGACAACTTCTGACGCGAGCAGTCTTTGTCCTTGCTCTTCAAGACTCCGGCTGATGCCCACACTGTCGAGAAACGGTTTTCGTTGTCGCGTCTCAATGGCGCGATTTAACGCGTAACCTGAACCGTCCGGTTCGCGCACTGCGTTGTAAGCAAGCCATTCGACAAACTTTCGTTCTTCTTCCACAAGTATTGGCGCCAACGGTGTTCTGCGCGAGTAGTACCATGACATCCACAAGTTGCTGTGATGCGTACCGAGGTTGTAGCCGAAATCCGACCCTCGAGCCTCGTAAAAATAACCTACCGGACTTTGGAAAATCGGGGAGTCGAGCTTAATACGTTTCTGCAAAAGTGCGCGCAGTTCAGCGTCAGGATACAAAGCAAGGTAGGCAAGTCCTCCGGCCCAGACATTCGTGAACTGATTACTGAAGTTCTTGCCATGTTCATAAAGAGCGGGATCCGTCAACACAAGGTGAATGGATTTGCGATCTGCTTTTGCGACCCGTTCCAGCAGCAGTTTATCGATAGGTGGTCCGTTGCGAAGTAACCTGAGTGTTTCACCTATGAATTTAGTGGCGAATGCCGTCGCTGCCAGATTCCACTGTTGTGGACCATACTCGCTGAATCGTCCATCAGAACTTTGAATCCGACACCAGAAATCAAGCGCTGCCTCGAGACGCGCGCGCACTGCGGGCGAGCCGTAATACTGATTCCACGGACGGTTGGTAGCGTAGAAGTACGCAAGGGAGAGAATGTTCTCCATGATTCGTGCGTTGTAAGGTTTGTTGTCCTGAGCGTTACGCCAAACTGCGAGATCAATGAAGCCCCGGTTCTCTCCAGTTTCAACGACACTGTTCGCCAGCCGGTGAAACTGCGAGAGATAGTAAGGAAGGTCCAGTTCGTCATCCTGAAAATCTGAGGGCTTCAGTTTCGAGAAATCGATGGGCGGAACTGGCGTCCAGGAAGTCGCGGTAGTTGTTGTTTGTGCACTAGCGATGAAGGACCACGCAACTAACACCAGGCAAAGGGGCAATGATTCTTTAACTAACAGTTTCACGGCTTTCACCACCTCAGAGTGTCCGCCTCAGCAAGTTAAATAACTTAAAAGCCAAAGTTCGACAGCAACAGATTGCAGGTAGGGAAGGGTGGCTTGCCCCCGCTCAACTAGCTTTATCCGGATCCTAGAAAACACTCAAGTGCAGAACGGGAGCGAAGCGACCGATTTGAAGTGACGGAATCGCCAATGTTAGTTCAATCGGTCGCTTCGCTCCCGTTCTGTAGTTGAATCTCTCCGGGCACGAACTCATGCTTGCAAGCCGCCCTCCCTACCTGCAACTAGCGAGAGTTGAATTATGTAATCTCACTTTCTTTCAGAGACGAAAACCTATCGCTTTGTGCCGCTGATTACATCGCCGGTACTTCTGCAATGCGACGCGCGTACTCTTCGAAGTTGCCGGTGTAATAGAGGCGGATTAAGTCTTTTTCTAACCGGTCCAATGTCGCCGCACGACCGGGTTCTGCTTGCCGAACCTGACGTATTCGCTCGCGGAGCTCTCGAAATACTTTTTCCTTTAGCCAATATCCGTGATCGTACCGCTCACCGATTGACGACGCCGAAGCAAGCTTATCCGTTTCAGGCGTCGTTAACCCTCGACGCCAAGCCGCGTGATACACAAGAAGTGCTTCCGACCAGGCTTCATTCGCGATTGTGGTGAAAAGCGCATTCAGCCCACGCCAACCCTGCTTGTGTGTATCGAACAACGGTGCGACATCAGGATGCGGCTGGTTCGCACTTCGATAATCCAATAACGAGACTCGGAGATCGATATTTCTGTCTCCGTTGTAGTCGTACTCAACTGTGTCGAGAAAGCCGTTGTTATCTGTGTCGGTATACTTAACTACTTCCTCGACGCGCGGAGCGATCGGTTTGGGTGAAGGCGTTTTTACTCCACCGTGAAATTCGGCGTTCTTGTCTACCGTCCAGGCGCCCCATTCTGCTCCTGCCAGATGTAGTTTCCGATCAAAAACGCCAACGTACAGGTTGCCGCCTCCGGAATTGTCTTCATCAAACTCGCCACGATCGCCGAGTGAATCCGCCTGGGGATGCCCGGCAATGCCAGGCCGCTCATTCTCTGCAACCATGTCCTGTTCCGCATAATTACTTCGGCGCCATCTCTTTGTTGAATAGAGGTCGATCTCTTTTGGACCTCCGAAACCGTGCATGGGGTAATACATTTCTACGCGTTCCCAACGGTGATCGTCATCGTCCTCGTCGAAGACGAAATACATGCTGGTCCATTTCGCATTGAAAAACTGGTCATAACTCTTGTCATGCGGCATATAAAACAGCTCATCTATTTGCCGCCAGTTGTTCCATTGAAAACATGCATCAAATTTTGGATTACCTTTTAAAGCCGGGTACTTGTGCACAAAGGAACGATACGGAATGCCCGGACCACCTGCGCCGCGCAGGGACATGTCGTAGTCTGTCTCGTTTCCTTTTGTTGAATCGTTGTCGACATCAAACGTGACAAAAGCCTCACTCAAAACGCCGCTCAATTTCGTGATGCCCTTCTCAAGCGCCGGTACGGGATCGAGCCAGCGCATAGCCATTTCACTCACTCCATCGTTGTCGAAGTCATAAAACGCGAAAGGATTTTCCCAGTTAAGTCGCGGGTCAGGCAGTGATTGTGGCGGGCGGTGCACCTTCAGAAAAATTGCGTTGCCATTGTAATCGGGCAGCCAATCGCTCGTACCCGTGTAACTCCAGTTATCGTTGCCAAAATCAAATTTCTCCCAGTCTAGCCAGCCAAGCACGCCATCCTTCTCCACATCGATGAAGACCATCCAGTGGGCATCGCTCGCATTCCACTTGTTTTCAGACCACTCGCGACCCTGAGTGACGAAGGCTTGCAGATCGGCACGCCTGTCGCCATCGTTGTCGGCCCACTTGATGTTAATGTCGAGCGGACCATCGTAATATCCGTCCCCATTCTTATCGATCTGCAGCACGTCATTGACCTGATCGCCGCGTGTGTCTGTCGGCGATAGGTCATTGTTTTCGTCGAGCCACCGAACACGCCGACCGTTCCACCATCGTTCGATGATATCGGGCTTGCCGTCTTTATCGATATCGAGTCGGACAATCTCGTCGTTGGGAGTTGCTGATTTGAGCGCTGTCTTACGCCAGTCAGGTTTGTTCTGTTGAGCAACGATCGATGGGCTGGTGACGCTCAACAGAACGACAGCGATAGTCGTGAAGGTAAAAGTGCGCATAGGTCCTCAATTTGTGTGTTCGATACGCTTTTAAAGCGTATCGAACATAAAATTGGTCAAATTGGTTCAGAAGAAAACGAGAGTCGACGGCTTATAGCACTTCAGATTTAGACGTGGCAAGAACCAATCTAATCAGAGAGTCGCCATGAGAATCAGTGTGGGGATATATCCAAGTCTCTGCGTACCTCTGCGTCCTCGGCGCCTCTGCGTTTAATCAGTCAATGCGAACACGGCTCAACCAACCAAGCAAAGAAACGCCGTCCGTCATTTCTGGGTTTTTTCCAGAGTTTTCAAGAGCCTACAAGAACGCCGAGACCCAGAGGACACTAAGGCGCAGAGAGTTGAGCTTGTTCCTCTGTCGGTCGGGACATCGGGTGTTATTCAGTACCGTTCGCGTTAGCGAATGGCCAGGCGGTTCTCTTTAGCTTTGACTCTTGGCCATTTGCTACCGCGAACGGTATTGAATATCGCAGTGGTCGGAAGATACTTCTTGATGGTTGCAATTGTTCGTGGTAAGAGTCCGCACTACAAAGCGAACAATTCATGACTACCTCGAAGGTCAGTCGTCGCAAATTTCTGAAATCCAGTTCGCAAGCCATCGCTGGTGGCGCTGTACTTGTGTCACTTCCTTTCGAGCAATTAACTGCCGCTCAACAGAATCGCGCAACACCTAATGTGGGCGATCAGCACGGCAGCAATGTGAGCCAGCGTCTTATCACCGGTTGGGAATATCGACGTGGAAGTCTAGGGGGTGTCTGGGAAGTCTGGCGCAAAGCGAACGATGACGCGAATACCTGGTCCAAAATTGAGTTGCCGCACTGCTTCAACGCAATGGACGCAGTTGATGCTGACAATGTCTACTATCAGGGTCCAGGCTGGTATCGCACTCGGCTCAGGATTGAAAACCCTTTTCCAAACGGCCGAACCTTGCTGCATTTCGAAGGCGCAGGTCAGAAGAGTGAAGTCTACGTCCACACGCAGAAACTCAATTCACACGTCGGTGGTTACGATGAATACACGGTAGACATCACCGAACCTGGGAGTAAGTTCCCCAAGACTGATAAAGACCCCGGACTCGTGCCGATTGCAGTGATGTGCGACAACTCTCGTGATCTCGAAATGATCCCCTCGAATCTCAGCGACTTTAATCTTTACGGCGGTCTCTATCGTTACGTAAATCTCAGATATGTACCTGCGATCTCGATTGAACGCGCACTGGTCGAGACGGTTGTAGCCAGGAAAGCTACCGTTTCAGTTAACGCTCGTCTCTACAATCCAGGCCAACTCAAAGATGAAGTTGAGCTGTCCGTTCAAATCTTTGATCCAGGCCACAGGCCTATTCACTCCAGAACGCAGAGGGTCGCAGCGTGGGAGGGCTTACGAAATCTAACCACCTTCCCAATTGACAATCCGTCTCTGTGGTCGCCGCGTTCGCCGGCTCTTTATCAAGCGGTCATAACCTTAAAGAGTGTTCATGGTGAGATGCAGATCGTCGAACGCTTCGGTTTGCGTTCGTTCGAGTTTTTGAAGAACGGACCATTCATGTTGAACGGCGAGCGATTACTGATTCGTGGGACGCAGCGTCACGAAGATCATGCCGGTGTGGGCGCCGCGATGACTGAGGATCTAATGCGCCAGGAGATGCAACTGATTAAAGATATGGGTGCGAATTTTATTCGGCTGGGCCATCATCAACAGTCGCGAATCATTCTCGATCTATGTGATGAGTTGGGATTACTGGTTTGGGAGGAAATACCCTGGTGCCGTGGCGGTCTCGGCGGCGAGAGTTATAAAGAACAGGCGCGGCGCATGTTGCGAAACATGATCGACCAACATCGGAACCATCCGGCAGTGATCATTTGGGGCATAGGTAACGAAAACGATTGGCCGGGAGATTTCGAAGAGTTCGACAAAGACAAAATCCGCGCGTTCATGATTGAGTTGAATGGAATCGCACACACACTCGATCCATCACGAAAGACCGCCATTCGGCGCTGCGATTTTTGCAAGGATGTGGTGGATGTCTATTCACCTTCGATTTGGGCCGGCTGGTACCAGGGCCGATACACCGACTACAAAACTAGAACGCTGGATGCGATTAAAAGCGTTAACCATTTCCTTCATATGGAATGGGGTGGCGACAGTCATGCGCACCGGCATTCGGAGTCGATCGACCAAAAGCTCGCCAGATACGTTTCTATCCAAACGCAGAGTTCCACCGATCCGCTTGGCTATCACCTAACGAGCGCCGAGATCACCGATCTGGTTACAGGTGGTGTGTCGCGTGCCCCAAATGACGGCGATTGGTCGGAGACTTACATTTGTAATCTTTTTGACTGGCACTTGAAAGAACAAGAGACGATTCCTGAATTAGCAGGAACTGCCCAGTGGATATTCAAAGACTTCTCAACACCTTCGCGCCCCAACAATCCTGTTCCGCGTGTGAACCAGAAGGGGCTGGTGGAACGCAATCTCAGTTACAAGGAAGGGTACTTCGTATTCCAGTCGTATTGGTCGGAGAGGCCGATGGTGCACATCTACGGTCATTCCTGGCCTGTCCGTTGGGGAGACAAAGACGAAGCAAAACTAGTCAAAGTCTATTCGAATTGTTCGAGCGTTGAACTTTTCGTCAACGGTGTTTCGGCCGGTGTGAAAAAGCGAAACAGTCAGGACTTTCCGGCTGCGGGTTTGCGCTGGCTTGTGACATTCAATGAAGGCGAAAATGTGATCAAAGCAGTAGGAAAACGTGATCAGCTGGTAGTAATGGATGCGATTAGATTCACGTACCAAACGCAAAAGTGGGAGAAGCCAACCCAGTTGTTGTTGACAACCCTGCTTCGAATTGGGAATGCAACGACGATTGAGGCGCGCGCAATTGATGCAACGGGTGTGCTTTGTCTGGATGCGCGGAACTTCGTTAAGTTTGACGTCGCAGGCGAGGGACGACTTATTGAGAATTTGGGCACGTCAACGACCGCGCGCAAGGTGCAACTCTACAATGGTCGAGCAATGATCACCGTCGACCGAAGAGGTCCGGTAGTTGTGAGTGTGATGTCGGAGGGACTGCCCACAACGTTTTTGAATCTCCCATAGATGTGCGGGGTAGCCCGACCGTCAGAGAGGGCTGTTGTGCAACCCGAACGAACCATGAGTCCTCCCTGGATTTCACGGTTATTGCGCGAACAAAACCATGGAGACACGGAGAACACGGCGCTGCAGAGCCGCAACCAAAAACAACTGATGGTTCGATGAGCCTGCGATAGCAGGCGAAAGTATAAAGCCTGGGGCGTCAGCCCCAGGTACGATCGTCAGAAATTTCATGGAGCCCGCGAATGCGGGCGATAGCCCTAACAAGACAAGGATCTTACGTCCCATCGTCTGTCGCCCATTACATGGGCTTGCCTCAAATCACGAACAAACCCCTGGGGCTGACGCCCCAGGCTTTATGCTTTCGCCTGCCATCGCAGGCTGACCACCTCACAAAGATGATCGCAGAAAAACAAAATTCTAAACGTTTGCTACGCAGACTGAGCAGGCTAGGGTCCTTTTAATTTTCGTTCCGCAACCGCGGCGAGTTCTGGTATTCTAGTTCTCCCGACGTTCCTCACGTCTCGCAAACCACTCGTATCTCAGGATCACTCATGACTCAAAAAGAATTTGAAGACCTCGTAAAGCGCCTTGAAGTCTACTCAAGTCAGAACCCATCAGTTTACGCATTGCGCGTAATTCTGTTAGCTGTGCTTGGTTATCTGTTCCTCTTTGCGATTCTGGCAGCTGTTGCTGCTATGGTCGTTGCCGTAATTTACGTAGGTAGATTCAACTACTTGATCTTAAAAGTCCTCTTAATACCGCTCACCCTCGCCTTTGTTATTTTGCGTTCGTTATGGATCAAGTTTCCTAAGCCCGAAGGAAAACAGCTTCAGCCCACTGACGCGCCGAGATTGTTCGAGTTGGTGGGTAACATTCGTCGAGCCACTAACGGTCCTCGCGTACATAAGATTCTACTTACCGGCGACCTCAACGCAGGCATAGTTCAAAGACCGCGACTAAGAATTCTCGGTTGGCAGGAAAATTATCTCCTGGTCGGATTACCTCTCCTTCATGCTCTATCGCTCTCAGAGTTTCGCGCTGTTCTCGCTCATGAGT
>DATBSH010000229.1:0-20555 GCA_036559885.1 Pyrinomonadaceae bacterium | reverse complement strand
AAAAGACTATCCACAGATTACGCAGATTTCTATTTCGGATTTCGGAATGGCGGATTTCGGATTTTCTCTTCCGCGAGGTACGGCTCTGCTTTGAACGGTTCTGGTAAGCCGGAACGTTAATGAGACCAAATCCGAAATCCGCATTCCGAAATCCGAAAATAGAAATCTGTGTAATCTGTGGAAATCGGTGGACCTGCTTGCATTGACACCCGTTTTTCGCCGCAATTACTATCAACGCTTTCAGGACTCAATCCATGGCCATCTACGACATAAGCGTTCCATTAGTGGATGGAATGCCCATCTATCCGGGTGATCCCGACCTTCAGATTCAAGACTGGAAAGCTCTTTCGAAAGGAGACCCAGCCAACGTCTCTTTCCTGCACTTCGGCGCGCACACTGGGACACACGTTGACGCGCCCGCTCATTTTATTGAGGGAGCCGCGCCGATTGAGTCTCTGCCGCTTGACGTACTAATTGGTGAAGCGCAGGTCATCGAAGTACCAGTCGACGCCGCGTCAATAGATCAAGCTTTTGTGAACGAACGCTATTCGCGTGGAACCTCTCGTGTGCTATTCAAGACGCGTAACTCCGCATTCTGGAAAAGTGGCGAATCCAATTTTCACCGCGACTTCTGTTACCTTGAATTAGCAGCAGCGGAGCAGCTCGTGGCTAATAAAGTTCGACTCGTGGGGATCGACTACCTGTCAATCGAGAAGTTTCATAATGAAGGACACCCGACACATCTGTCACTGCTTTCACACGGCGTTGTCATCGTTGAGGGGTTGAACCTGAGCGACGTTTCACCAGGGAAATATGAATTGATTTGTTTGCCGCTGCGAATCCGCGGTGGCAAAGGTGATGGCGCGCCTGCACGAGCGGTGCTAAGAACTCTGGGTGATTAGGAACGATCGTGGCAAACCGCGACCAACCCGATTATCGCGAACGTGTCTATCGCATCGTACGGCAAATTCCTCCGGGCCGAGTGATGACCTACGGCCAAATCGCCGAATTACTGGGCGAAGGTTACACACCACGCACCGTTGGATTCGTGATGCACGCCTCGCCAACGGGAACACCCTGGCACCGAGTCTTAAATGCACGCGGCGCATGCTCGACGGGACGCATTGTCCTGCCTCAGGACAAACAACAGCGACTTTTGGAAATGGAAAACGTGGTGTTTGATAAGAACGGACGGTGCGATCTTCAAACGTTTCTCTGGATACCGCGCGAACGCGATATTGCTCCGTCTGACACACACACCAAAACCACACTATTCAAAAAGAAGTCGGCCGCCAAAGGAGGAAAGCGATGAGCTCTGAACCTATGCAGAGTGTTCCCTACGCCGTGAGTCCACCTCGCTATTCGGTTTCCCATCAGATGGTCACGACCGCATTCGAACTACCAAACTATCGCATCGTCCAAAACCTCGGAGTTGTCCGCGGTATCGTCGTCCGCTCCAGAAACATCTTTGCCACTCTTGGCGCGACGTTGCAGACGGTCGTAGGCGGCAACATCACGGTTTGGACGAGACTCTGCGAACAAACGCGCGCCGACGCGTTCGACATCATGATCCAGCACGCGACAGAAGTCGGTGCTAATGCAGTCGTTGGAGCTCGATACGACACGACAGAACTATCGACCGGCGTTACTGAGGTGTTGGCATATGGCACTGCAGTCGTCGTTGAACCGCTGAACCCTGGTGATACCTACCGTTCATGAGCACACCTCAACTCACCGAAGCACAGCGTAAACGGATTGAAGGCGCCATGAGCGCCGTGCCGTTTGCCAGGCTGCTTGGGATTAAGCTTGATTCCATCGAGCCGGGGCGAGCGACGCTGAGCCTTGAGATAAAAGAAGATTTCAAGCAAAACAACGGCGTAGTGCACGGAGGCGTTATTGCAGCATTGATTGACTCCGCAACTGCGTTTGCGATTCTGCCGCTGCTCGCGGCCGAGGAACGAACCACTACTGTGGACCTCACCATCAGTTATTTGCGGCCCCTGGTAAGCGGCGCGATGGTCGCCACGGCCAAGGTGGTACGGGAGGGCCGGCGTCTCATTGTCGTGTCGGCCGACTTGGCCGATGGAAAGGGAAACCTAGCCGCTACCGCACTTAGCACCTATATCAGGCTCACTAAAAATAGCCCAAATGGGGCAAATAACTCGTAGACACCGGGTTGATCATCAATGTAAAATGGCGTTGGCCACTCCCGGCGCGACCCTTCTCGGCAGCCCGCCCAATCCACCCAGACAGCGCCAGCCAGATCCCCCATGCATTCGCTCCATCACTCCCTCCTAGCCCTCCACCACGTGGCGACAGCTATTCGAAATTCTGTCGACTTGAATAGTCTCCTGCGAACGGCAGCAAGTGAGGTTGGGCGTGCCTTGACTGCGAACTGTTGCGCCGTCCAAGTTGAGGGGGAACTCGTCGGCACTACAAGAACTGACATATTCACTGCCGATCAAATCTTGTGCGATGAGAAAGCAAAGGAGCTGCTTCGAGAAATCGAAATAGCCAAGCTGAATCTTCAGCAGACTCTGAAACCATGGATTATCGACGGCGAGGCTGCGCAGGTTAATGGAGGACGCTCGCAGGTATCCGTACCCCTTGTTTACAAAAGCTCGTATGTTGGGCTGCTCTTAGTTCACGCTGGTGGGTCGCGGGTTTGGGACGATAATGAGTTGCTTCTTCTGAATACAATCGCAGACCAACTGACCGTCGCGGTGAATCAGGCGCACCTGATTGCGCAATTACAAGTACAAGCGTTAAGCGATGGACTAACTAGCTGCTACAACCGTCGTGCATTCGAAATGCAATTACAGCGCGACCTACATCTGGCCACTCGAATGCGGCAACCGCTTTCTTTGATCATGCTCGACGCGGACAATTTCAAGAAGATTAACGATGAGTCTGGTCACGATACTGGCGACACCGCATTGCGGATGATCGCTGACAATCTGCGTGCGGAACTAAGAGCAGTCGATTCGGCAGCAAGGTTCGGGGGCGACGAATTCGCAGTCATCTTGCCACAGGCTGATCTGGAGGGTGCAGTGATAGTTGCCGAACGACTCCGCAGGCGAATCGCAGAAACAGAAATACCTGGTTACGGTTTCATTACAGCTTCCTTCGGCATTGCTACCTTTCCCACGCACGCCTCCTCTCGCGACACGCTGGTGGTTGCCGCCGACCGTGCGCTTTACCATTCAAAGACGAGCGGACGAAATCAGGTGAGCGTCTCGGCGGCCGACTCTTATGAGGCGCTTCCTGAAGCTGTTCCCCAGCTGGAAGTAGTAACGTAGCGTCACCTACCGAAGAAGGCGCATGGAAAAAACCACCTGTTTCATACGGGTGGTTTTTTAGTTCCGACGAGACTGTTCTACGTGATGCCACGCCCTTGCGGTTGCAGCTAGGAAGAGTAGGCGACAAATGTTGAGATGCCACGCCCTTGCGGCCTGGAGTTTCATGTTTGTTCCTCGTGGAACAAGGCCTTCTCAACAAGTTTGCCAAAGAATGTGAGCCTCCACGCAGCAAGCGCGTGGTATCCCGAGGTATTATCTCCGACCCGTGTAGCGGCATACGTGAAGTACCACGCCGCAAGGGCGTGGCATTATTGCTATTTGGCGTCCGAGGCATAAATCGAGCATCATAGCTCTCACAAATGTCTCAGTGAGTGTGGTATTGCGCTCTCCGGTTGCTAATGAATGATCTAAAGAAATTCGTTCGCTATTTCATCCCCTATAAATTGGCGTTGGCCACAGGCATCGCATGCATCCTCGCGTACGTGCTTTGCAGCCTATACATTCCTTTGATCGTTGGACGAGCCGTTGACGAGAACTGGGCTACGGTCTCGTGGTCGAAACTTACGCTTGCCGCGGTAAAGGTACTGGGTACGAGCCTCCTTGGTGGTGTATTTCTTTTTCTGCAGCGCCGAATCTTGATCGGAATGTCGCGGAACGTTGAATTCGATCTCCGGCGCGACTTCTACGCGCATCTTGTCGATCAGCCTCAGTCTTTCTTTCACGAACATCGCGTTGGCGATCTGATGGCACGCGCCACGAACGACCTGGCAGCTGTCAGACAATTAGGCGGCCCGATGATCATGTACACGCTGCAGACGGTCTTTGTAGTGGTCCTGGTGCTGCCGATGATGTTCTACATCAACTGGTGGCTGACGACCCTGCTATTTCTGACGATGCCTCTGGTTTCATTGACAGTGAAGTTCTTTGGCCAGCAGGTACATGTGCGCTTCGAAAAGATTCAGGATTTCTTTGCGCAGATCATGGCGCGAGCACAGGAAAACTTTACTGGTGTTCGTGTTGTGCGTGCTTACGCGCAAGAAGAGTCGGAGATCGGTGCATTCAACCAACTGAACAAACAGTATGCAGAAAAGAACCTCAGTCTCGTTCGCATCGACGCGATTATGCGGCCGCTGATGCAGTTTTTAATCGGCATTGGCTTTGTTTTGATCATTTGGGCGGGAGTGCCGCTTGCGGTTCGCGGTACGATTAGTGTCGGTGAGTTTACGGTTTTCAACATGTACCTGACGCGACTCATCTGGCCTCTCATCGCCCTTGGATACGTAGTCAACCTCTATCAGCGAGGGACGGCGAGCCTCAAACGGATCAACGCCATCATGAAGATACCGCCGCTGATCGCAGATGCGCCTGACTCTGTCGAGCAACCGCCTATCAAAGGAAAGATTGAGTTTCGCAATCTTACATTCAAATACTATCCAAATGATGAGCCAGTCTTACGAGATATAAATCTAACGATTGACGAAGGACAAACAGTGGCCTTTGTTGGGCGAACTGGAAGCGGCAAATCAACGGTCGTCAATCTTATCCCACGTTTGATTGAAGCGCCGGCGAACACAGTCTTCATTGACGACGTTCCCGTTGCCCAATATCCGTTGGCGCAGTTGCGAACAAGCATCGGGTATGTACCGCAAGAGACATTTCTTTTCAGCGAATCTTTGAAAGGCAACATCGCTTTTGGAGTTAAAAGTAGTGAGCCCGCCGAGATCGAGTGGGCAGCAGAGATTGCTGGATTGAGTGATGACATCGCCGGATTCCCGGAACATTTCGACGTACTTGTCGGCGAAAGAGGTATCACGCTCTCCGGCGGACAAAAGCAACGTACGGCGATCGCACGCGCGGTGTTAAGGGAGCCAAGAATACTAATTCTCGATGATGCTTTATCGTCCGTAGATACATACACCGAAGAAAAGATTCTCGCCCAACTTCGCGGCGTGATGCGCGACAGAACCAGCATAATTGTGTCGCACCGAATTTCGACCGTCCGTGATGCTGACCTGATTTGCGTCTTGGATGAGGGACAAATAATCGAGCGGGGAACCCACGATGAGCTGTTGTCGCTGAACGGAGCGTACGCAGATCTATACGAGCGACAGTTGTTGGAGGAGGAACTTGCCGCGACTTAGGTAAGGCACAAGGATGTCAACAGTAGTAAAACAATTTCACGAAGAAGAAGCTATTGGAAAGACCTACGATTTCCAGGTTGCGCGTCGGCTCCTTAGGTATCTAAAGCCTTACTTGCGATTCCTGATAGTAGCGCTCGTCTTAACCCTGTTTGTGAATTTACTTGGAACCTTGCAACCGAAGTTCACGGAATACGCCATTGACTGGTTCATCATTCCGCGGAAGCTCGATGGTTTATCGCTACTCGTTGCGCTGTACGTCGGTGTTCAGTTCTTGCGACTCGTGTTCTCATACTTTCAAACAGTTCTTCTAAACACTGTCGGACAGTATGCGATGTTCGATATCAGACGCGAGCTTTACGACAAATTACAGCATCAGGAGATTGCCTACTACGATCAGAACCCGGTCGGGCGGATCATGACCAGGTTGACGAGTGACGTAGATGCGCTCAATGAGCTTTTCACTCAAGGCGCGACGGATCTGCTTGGAGATCTCGTGATGATCATCGCCATCATCTCGGTGATGCTTTGGATGGACGTGCGGCTAACGTTGGTGACGTTGTTGACCGTACCGATGTTGTTTGCGGCAACCACCTGGTTTCGCAGAGGTGCACGGCGTGGTTACGATATGGTACGGACTCGTCTGGCCCGGATTAACGCTTTTCTGCAGGAACATTTTGCGGGAGCGCAGACAGTTCAGATCTTCAATGCGGAAAGTAAATCGCTGCAGAAATTTCAAAGTATTAATGAGGATTACCGTCGAGCAAACATCGAGACGATCTTCTACTATGCCGTCTTCTTTCCTCTGGTCGACTTGATCGGCGCGGTAGGCGTCGCCCTAATCATTTGGTATGGCGGCTACCGCGTGATGCAAAACACACCGGGTCACACTGTGCTGACGCTCGGCGCGCTAGTCGCTTTCATTCAGTATTCAGGATTCCTGTTTCAACCAATTCGCGACATTTCCGATAAGTACAACGTATTGCAAGCCGCCGTTGTCGCATCTCATCGCATTTTCAGAACTCTCGATCTACCTATCACCATTCTCAGTCCAAGTGAGCCGAAAAAGTCGGGGCGCGCCCGCGGGCACATCGAATTTCGAAATGTGTGGTTTGCTTACAAAGATGAAGACTGGGTTCTTAAAGACGTGTCGTTCACGATCGAACCCGGTCAGTCTGTAGCGCTCGTCGGCCACACCGGTTCCGGTAAGACGACGATCACAAATCTCCTGATGCGTTTCTATGACATTCAGCGCGGTCAGATTTTGCTGGACGGGATCGACCTCCGTGATTGGGATTTGCAGTCGCTGCGTCAAAATTTCGCCGTTGTATTGCAGGAAGTGTTTCTATTCAGCGGTACTGTTGAAGGCAACATCCGATTGGGTCGGGCTGAGATATCTGAGGAACGAGTGCGCTGGGCGGCTCAGGAAGTTCATGCTGATCGGTTTATTAGTCGGCTGAAAGACGGTTACAAAGCTGAAGTGAGAGAGCGAGGTGCAGGACTCTCCGTTGGTCAAAAACAGCTTGTCTCGTTTGCACGCGCACTGGCGTTTGATCCGGCACTGCTAATTCTCGATGAAGCAACCAGTTCGATCGACACGGAAACTGAGCAGCTAATTCAGCGTGCGATCGAACGTGTCATGCGCGACCGGACGTCAATCGTTGTTGCGCACCGGCTGTCAACGATCCAGAACGCCGATCGAATCATTGTTCTTCATCATGGGGAGATCCGCGAGCAGGGTACTCACCAGGAACTGCTGGCTCATCGAGGTTTGTATTGGAAGCTGTACAAGTTGCAGTATGCGGATGGTTCGACGCCGTTTGTCGCCCCGCAGAATGAAGAGGTCGAAGATCTCACGCCTCTTTCGAATAGACTCCAGTTCAGCGAATAAAGATCAATTCGTGGTAGCGGGGCAGTAAAAAAACCACCTGGATGAAACCAGGTGGTCTTTCGATTTCTGACACTTCCAGAAGAACTTATTCGTTTCTCTGCGCGAACGTGCTTGAGCGGCCCTTAATCGGCACAAGCGCTTCAAACGATTTGTAGATCTGCAGGTACATCTGAGTCTCGCGCGGAATCAAAGTCTTCCAGTTCTCACCACCTCGCTCCAGATACCCCGGCAATTTGGCGGCGTTGGAGTTGTAGCCGGCCGCCATAATGTCAGCCATCGTCGCAGTTTTGCTATTGAGTGCGTATTTGACTTCGTCGTTTGCTGACAAATCGTTCCAGGTATCGCGCATATAGAGCAACATCGCTTGCAGCGCGTTCGAGTGATTGCGCATGCCGGTTACGAAGTCCGGAGTAAGCCCAACCCCGGGATATCGCTGGCGCTCAAGGTTGTAGGCCCACGGGATCATCTGCACCATTCCGCCGGCACCTGCAGAACTCACGGCGTAGCGATAGGTGTCGATCTCATTCAACGCATACAACGAATAGATCTCTTCGTAGAGTGCGATCCGGTTCTCGTTTTTGAATCGATCATGATCAACGTGCTCAACTACGCAAAGACGCTCGGCGATATCGACCAAATCGTTTGAGATCGACACACCTTTATCGCGCAGCCGCTGCGCTGCGAGGTCTAACATGTTTCGTATATACGACTGTCCGGATCTAACCAAATCGTTTGACAAGAGTGCCGGGTGGGCGGATGTGTAGTAAGCCAGTTCCTTAAACGCCCCGCCTTTTTCGATAGGAAACTCCACGACGAGCGGCGTAAGCGAATTTCCATTCTGATTGAAGATCGTTAGCGCGGTGTTGACCCCGTTTGTACGTACTACGTGCACGGTCAGCGGCTCCCCAAGCGAACTCGTTATCGTCGTCTCGGATCCTTTTGTAAGGAATATCTCCTTCGCAATGGGCACGACATGGATGTGCGAAGTCTGTTGGTCAAGAGCAGCAATGTTTACAGTGAAACTCGATGGCGATGTCAGCGCAGTCGGCTGGGGTCGTGTTTTGAAGAGACGTTTCGCCTCTGAAATCCGAGTTTGAATTAGTGTCGGAGTGAGCGGACCCATTGCGGTGGGCTTTCGGCTCTCAGCCGGCATAATCGCAGTGGTTGGTGATGGCAATGAAGCGGGTTTCTTGTCCGTCGAGATAACGACGGGCGCCGTTTGCTCGACAGCCGGTGCCTGCGGAACCTTCGTCGACGATTGTTGAGCGTTGGCCGCGGCCACTTTACGGGGGCGTACCAGTTTCGCCGGGTCGACAGTCTGGGACAGCACTTGCCAGGCGAAGCAGAAGATAGCAACGACTGACAGGGGTGAAAGGAAAAAACTCTTTTTCATCGTGGTTATCTGCTACCGGAGAGAAAATCAAAGTTCCTGCCGGGGGCTCGGCAGTGCAAGGTTAGATTCGCCCACGGGCAGCGTGGTTGTCAACACTTTTCAAGTGTCAGTCGACCCCAAAGCCAATGCTCACAACGGCAGTGATGTCTTTCTCGAGCGAAGACGTATCGTTCATCCCCGAGTCAGACACCTCATTCGAGCCAGCGGGAGTGATCTGAAGAACTCCCATGCGAGCGGTTTTGACGGCGCCGATGGAGCTGCCCGTACTTTCCGCTATCTTTTCCGCCCGCGTTTTGGCGTCTTTGGCAGCTTCGGCAAGCATTTCAATCTTCAGGTTACCGAGCTGAGTGTAGTAATACTCAGGCGCCATTGACTCAAGCAGAATACCCTGATTAATCAACTCAGTCGCTTCCCGAGCGATCTTGCCAATCTTCTGGACGTCCTTTGAACGAACTTCCAACACCTGGCGCAATGAATAGCCAGTGATCTCCGAAGTCTCAGTTCCGTCAGAAGCGCGTCCATGGAGCGTCTGTGATGAGATGGAAGAAATCGTGATCTCGTTTTCAGGTATGCCTTTGCTGATTAGATAAGCCTTCACTTTCGGAACGGCCTCTGAAAGCGATTTGTAGGCTTCGGACAACATCGGTGCCTGATAGGAAACGGCGGCCCTCCAAACCACGATATCCGATGTAATCTGACGTTTTGCCGATCCGGTAACCGTGATCGTCTGTTCGCCTCGTTTGGCTTTTACGAATGCCCAACTGCCGAGCGCAGCGGCAAGGACAATTGCTACCGGTATAGCCAGTATCGCCAGTAATTTTTGCGACCTCTCGTCGTTCATTTTTGGGGAAGCTCCTTTCGGAAACTGAAATAGGCGACGACACTATAACGTGTTTGGCAATTGCGGAACGAGTGTTACCCCATTCGAGATTTCGGCTATCCACAGTGGATTTCGGATTTCGGAATGCGGATTTCGGATTTCGGAATGCGGATTTCGGATTTCGTGTCAGCGAAGTTTCTCGTTTGACCCACGCTTATGAACGTTAATACGCTTCGTCTTGAAAAACCTGAACAGATCACGAACAACTCGGCTGACACGAAATCCGAAATCCGAAATCAATCTGCGTTTTGTCCCAGTTGCCTCAACTCTGTATACTTTTGCCTTCAATTTCGCGGAAGCGATCCTGCGTTTGCGTCACCGATACATTCGAAGGGAGTTAGTTATGCTTGCTTATCGACCTGCCCGGCAGACCATACTCACCGTGCTTTTTATGGTCATCGTTATGGCGCTACCGATTGTTTCCGTTGTGCGCTCACAGAATTCGACGACAGGTGTTACGCAACAGATGATTAAGACCAACAACTATCCCGTGGCGCGGAAGAGCGATCAAATCGACGATTACCACGGCGTGAAAGTGGCCGACCCTTACCGGTGGCTCGAGGACCTTGACTCAGAGGAGACTCGGAAATGGGTTGAAGCTGAAAACAATCTCACGTTCGCCTATCTGGCGGAGATTCCCGCGCGAAACACTATAAAGGAACGATTAACAAAGCTCTGGAATTTCGAAAAGTATGGTGTCCCGTTCAAGGAAGGGAGCCGATATTTTTACTCGCGTAACAGCGGCCTGCAGAATCAGAGTGTTCTGTACACAGTGAACTCACTTGATGCTCAGCCCCGCCTTCTGCTCGATCCCAACACCCTTTCGGCAGACGGTACTGTTGCTTTGTCAGGTACAGCGGTTAGCGATGACGGCAAATTACTCGCATACAGTCTTTCCGCCTCCGGTTCCGACTGGCAGGAGTGGAAAGTAAGGGACGTCGAAACCGGAAAGGATCTGAACGATTCCCTCAAATGGGTGAAATTTTCTAACGCCTCGTGGACAAAAGACGGCCAGGGTTTTTACTACGTGCGTTACGACGAGCCGAAAAGTGATTCATTAAAAGGCACTAACTATTTCCAGAAACTTTATTATCACCGGATTGGCACGGCGCAGCCCGAAGACATTCTTGTTTACGAGCGACCAGATCAGAAGGACTGGTTGTTTGATGGCGCAGTAACCAAGGATGGGAATTACCTAATCATTACAGTCTTTCAAGGCACTGACGTTAAAACCCGCATCTATTACAAAGATCTCCGAGCGAAAGATGCATCAGTAGTCAAGCTTCTTGATGATTTCGACGCCTCGTACACGTTCATCGGCAACGACGGTTCGCGTTTCTGGTTTCAGACAGATGTTGGATCGCCTCGCGGAAAAATCATAGAGATCGATACGAATCAACCGGCGCGAGCGAATTGGAAAGTCCTTGTACCGGAAGCCCGAGAGACTCTTCAAACAGTCACGGTTGTGAATCACAAATTTATAGCTAACTATCTGAAGGACGCCTATACCCAGGTCAAGATCTTCGACACTAAGGGGAAGTTCATTCGCGAGGTTGAGTTTCCGACAATTGGTTCTGCCGAAGGCTTTAGTGGGGAGCCAGATGATCGAGAGACTTTCTATTCATTTGCTGCCTTTACCACGCCAACAACTATCTATCGTTACGACATGGAGACGGGTCAAAGCACAATCTTCCGACAACCGAAAGTTGATTTTGATCCGAATAACTTCGAGACGAAGCAAGTTTTCTATCCGAGCAAGGACGGCACGAAGGTGCCAATGTTCATTACCTACAAGAAAGGTCTGAAGCTCGATGGAAATAATCCAACTTACTTGTATGGCTATGGCGGTTTCAGTATCTCCTTAACGCCTGCATTTTCCGTCGGCATTCTGGTTTGGATGGAAATGGGCGGCGTGTTCGCGCAGCCAAATTTACGAGGTGGTGGCGAGTACGGCGAAGATTGGCACCAGGGCGGAATGAAACTAAAGAAGCAAAATGTCTTCGACGATTTTATCGAAGCCGCCAAATGGCTGATCGCCAACAAGTACACATCGACTCCGAAGCTTGCGATTGCCGGTGGGAGTAATGGTGGCTTACTTGTCGGTGCAGCGCTGACCCGGCGTCCGGATCTCTTTGGAGCCGCATTGCCGGCAGTTGGGGTTATGGACATGCTTCGCTTTCAGAAATTTACAATTGGATGGGCGTGGGTATCGGATTATGGCTCGTCTGACAACGCTGAAGAATTCAAAGCGCTGTATGCTTACTCACCTTTGCACAACATCAAGCCTGGCACGAAGTATCCGCCGACTTTAATCACCACGGCCGACCACGATGATCGCGTATGGCCGGGCCATAGCTTTAAGTTTGCTGCCGCATTGCAGGCGGCTCAGGAAGGAACTTCACCGGTTCTGATTCGGATCGAAACGAAAGCCGGTCACGGAGCAGGGAAACCGACATCGAAGATTATTGAAGAATCAGCTGATCGCTATGCGTTTCTTGTGCGGACCCTGGGAATGAAGGTGTGATTGCGAACCAACTCTATTTAGCGGTCACACTCGATCAGTTCAAAAGACCACCAGTTTCATACACGTGGTCCTTCGTTTTGACTTGGACCCTCAAAAAGAATTCGACACCACTGGCTTTAGCCACGTGGAGTTTCAACTTTGGCCTACAGCACGTGCTCGTCTCTCATTCTCCCCAGGCTTCAGCCTGGGGTTAACGGCCCGATCGAATGTAGATAACCGTTTCAACGGTTTTCCAAGATCGTTTCAGATTCATAGTCCGCATCGATGTTCGGGTAAACCGTTGAAACGGTTCGCCGGATTCTGATATCACCGTGAACCCCAGGCTGAAGCCTGGGGAGAATGAGAAGGAGCACGTAGGTCAAAGTTGAAACACCACGTGGCTGAAGCGAGTGGTATCTACATCCTCGTAGCTCCTGGTGCCCTCACTGCGACCATGGTGCAGGCTTCCTCACCCATCTGAATTTTCTTAGTTTTTGAAGAAGCTCTTTATCCAATGGGCTAGCGTCGCTTGCTGTGACGTTGCTTTCCACGTGTTTCAGCTTGCGCATGCCTGGAATAATAGTGCTCACGTCATCGTTTGACAGGATAAACCTTAGCGCCAGTTCCGGCATGGTGATGTTGGTTGAATGTTCTCTATTCCATTCCTCGAGTAGTTTCTTAATCTCATCCGCCTTCTCAACACTTGGTGTCAGATTCTCGGGAACAAAATAGCTATTGCGCCAATCACCTTCAGGCCATCGAGACTCTTTCGTCAAAGCACCAGTCAAAGTTCCTTCATCAAAAGGTACACGTGCGATCACCGCAACGTTCATTTCACGACAGACTGGAAATAGCTCATCCTCCGGGTTCTGATCGAAGATGTTGTAAATAACCTGCACCGAATCTATCTGGCCGCTCTTTACCGCATGGATTCCATTCCACGGCTCCCATCGATTGATGCTGATACCGATACCCTGAATTAGTTTTTGACTGCGCAGATCATCAAGTTTGTAGAACCAACGATCATCTCGCATCCAGTTGTCGTGCCACGTATGGAACTGGACCAGATCAAAATGATCGGTTCGCGCATTCTCCAGACTCCGGTGCACGTACTGCTCTACATGGTCCGGCGGATACGATTCACTCAATGTCGATTCTGAGAGCGCAGGCCATTGAAGATTCTTCGGCGGTATCTTTGTCGCCGTATAAAGACGCTTACCAGAATTCGTTCGTACAATCTGTCCGAGAAGACCCTCACTGTGACCATTGCCATAAGCGTAGGCCGTGTCGAAGAAGTTACAGCCGAGGTTCACTGCCGTTTGCAGGGATTGAAGTGACTCGTCGTCGTTGGAGTTGGACCAACTGCCCATGCCCCACATCCCATAACCAATCTCGCTCACTTCCCAGTTCAGACGACCAAAGTGTCGATACTTCATCGTTGCAACTCCTCAGCAGTTTAAGAGTATCCAAAGATTACACAGATTACACACGTTAGCCTTTAGAAAGCGAGGTTGACTGGTTTGAAATACTGTTGGTTATTCATTCAAGTTAGCACTCTAAGACTTAATCTGTGTAATCTGTGTAAATCGTGGATCTGCTTAAAACGAAAGCGCGTCACGTCTATTCAACGTGGCGCGCTTCGCCTTGCAGGTCTCAATCCGAATTAATTGTTGCCTGAGGATTGAGCTCCATTGTTGCTGATGATGACGTCTTTGTTTTGACCGCCGAATGTCACACCAAGCAACTGGAGGTTGTCTCCGCTACCGCTCGACCGCATTTGAAAATCACTCGCCTTGGTTGCTCGTGGTTCAGTTTTGGTCATTGATTGAGCAACCACCTTGCCGTTCTTAGAAATTGTCAACTGGCCCGATGCATCATCGAACTTGAGGTCGTAGGTTCCCTTTTTCACGAGTGTATTATTGACTTTGATGTCACTGTTGAAGGTGACTTTTTCTTTGTGTACCTTTGCCAACGCAACAACACTCGACAGCGCGCCGACGACTAGTACCACCATTACCCGATTTAGAACTGACTTCATCGTTTGTTCTCCTTACTAATAGTTCAGCTCACTCTTGGGGCACCGTCTGGTGCTTTATAAAGGCAAGCATTGTCCTGATTTTTGCAGGTGGTCTCCCGGTTTTTTTTGATCTTGCTGACCACTCGGTAATTCATTCCCCGCTAGTAAACACCACCGCTACTCGTGATATGACAAGATTTGAAAATAAAAAAAATCACTGCGTTTTCTGACTTCAGTGATTCAACTTCTCGGACCTGTTCACGTTCGAGCCGCGTTGCTGTCTAAACCTTAAAACTCGTGACGACCGGAAGCGTCGCGGGTTTGACTTCGTACGCGTCAATGCGAACAAAGGTTCCACTTTGATGCTAGGGTTGTCACAACAGCAAAAAGATCCATTTCTTTACTCACTCTATACAAATCTTTACAGTTCCTTACAGTCATTCGATCTGCGTTTTGTTAAACTCCCACTACTCGACTATTAAGGTACCGTTGCGCAGTTTGTCGCTTGTGGGGTCGACAATTACCAACCACCAGTCAACGCGCCGGCGTCCTAAGTAACAATTCTTATTTAACTAATGAAGGAGAGATTCGAATGAGACGGATAATCTGCGCTCTCAGTCTAACGAGCGCGTTGATGTTAACGATGGTTGCTCAGGCGGCCGCTCCGACAAGCTTTGCGGGTACATGGACGCTTGATAAGTCAAAAAGCCAGGGCCTATCGCAGCGGATGCAAGGTGCTGATAGCGTCGTGTGGACGATCACACAGACTGATAAAGACATCACCATTGACGAGAAAGTAACTGGTGGTCAGGGCGGACCGGGCGGACCCCCAGCTGGTGCTGCCCCGACAGGCGCTCCTCCCGCAGGTGGTGCGCCGGCAGGTGGCGGGGGCGGCCAAGGTGGAGGCCGCGGCATGGGTATGGGTGGTCCCAGAACTTACAATCTCGATGGTAGCGAGACTACGCTTGATACCGGCCGTGGAAAGACGGTCCGCAAAGCGACGTGGTCCGGCGACGGCAAAACGCTTGACCTCACTTCGAAGTCGACCTTCCAGGGACCGAACGGCGAGATCACGGCCACGTCAAGCGATAAGCTGACGTTGTCGGGCGACGGCAAAACGCTAACGGTGGCTAGCCATCGCGAGAGTCCTCGTGGTCCTCAGGATTCAACGTTGGTCTTTAACAAATAAGCTACCCTTATGAGAGCGCACACAATGGGACGTATAGGACCTATTAGCGTGCGCTCTCACCCTATTCCAACCAATCCCGCGTTACATCACACCATAAAGCCAGGCCGCGCCATTCGTTGAATCTTGCGTAGTAACGCGCGATGCGTTTGTCTGTTGTCTTCTTGCCCTGGTTCCGGACCTGAAAGAACTTCGCTCTGGTCCATGAATCAAGAGCCAAACCATCGTATCTGCCCAGTAATTTCAGTAAGTTTTCAGCTGCATAGTTCCCGACGCCTTTGACTCCTTTGATTTCCTTGACTAACTCAGAGGTGGGCAGGTCACTCGTCAACCAACTCTCCACATCCAGTGAACCCGACGCGACGCGCGTTGCCAGTTCCTGCAAATATTCCGCGCGATAGCCTGCGCGCACCTCATTCACAAAGAATCCTCGAGGCATTCGCGCCATTGAGTCAGCCGAGGGGAAGGTCTTACGTCCGTCATCTGCTTCCCGACCGAGCTTTTGCACCAGCGCCGTCACCATTTTTTCGGTCAAAGCCCAGGAACAGTTGGTTGTACAGATCATTTTGACCAAGTCTTCGAATACCGTTGGCGAGCGGAGGAGGCGGCCAGCGCCTTGGGTCGCGATCCACTCGAAATCAGCATCTGTTTGCGTCGTGCTGTAAAACCGCTCGAGATCGTCGTCGAGTCGAAGAATGTGCCGAACGTCACGGATGACCTTCTCAGCATCTTTCTTAGTGAGAGACGACTCGGTGTTTATCCGAACTGTGCGTTTGGTTGCAGTTAACGCGACTGTAACAGGCGTTTTTGCGCCCCGATCCAGCACTCGAATAAGCTGCCATTGTTCACGGTCAAGTTCGAATGGGAGCAGGTCATACCAGCCGTGACTGATGACTGTCCTTCGAAAATTGAATGTTCGTGGTGTAGGTATTGTTAATTCCATTTTTAGTCAAAGAATCTGCCGACGAGCGGCGCAATCAAAAGTAGTGACTTTGGGCTTGTATTGTTCGAGTTCGGTCAAGCTGAAACTTGACACTCGTTAGGTCCGTGGTTAGACTGAACGAACTTGAAAAAACAGTGTGTGGAAGGCTGTACTCCTACGCTCCCAAACACACCGGGAGGCGGGGAGAGAGAAGTCAAACACTCGGCTTCCTACAGTAGTTCGGTGAACGTACGCACCGCTTCCAAAAACAAGTAAAGCCGGAGCTTTCCGGCAACCCTTCGTCGCCCCACCGGCAGTTAGCAGGGCAGCCCGTGGGGCGATGTCGTGTCTAGGGCAAAGACCAAAGGTCGAAGAGCTAAGTGGCAACATCATCGCGGGTGATTGAATTTCGTCCTTTGCATTCGTGCCCCCGAGTTTTGTTCGGGACTCCAACAAACTTACTCGCAAAAGAAAGATCAAAAGATCGTAAGGTCGCGTCCCGAAACAAAGATCAAGCTCTTTACTCCTCGCTCCTGGCGCTTTCCTCTTAACCCCCTCGCTCTTAGCTACTTTACGTAAATCGGATTCGAAATGATCCAAGGTTGTTCGCCCACAGGTTTGCCCAGCTGCGGCAGGTAAACCTCCACTCGATAAACGCCTGTTTCTGAGATGTCGTATGACTTGGTAGTGACCTCACTGTCGTCACTTTTTGATTCGCCATTCCTAAAAAGCACCACGCGGGCGCTCACCGGTATGTCGACTTTCAGCCGTGTTCCAGCTTGTAGCTTTAACTCGTCGCCCTGTATGCGTTTGTTCGCGCCACTCTCGGCGCTGAAGTTAAAACCCGTGCTGTCGCCAAACAGATCAAAAGCTACAAAGCAGTGACCAAGTTTGATCGACTGCAGAAGTGTGTCGTTGTTCAGGCCCTGATCATGAGGTATTAGCACGTGTAGCCGCACTAAGCGAAAGCTGGTTTCGTAGCTGTCAAGCTGTAGCCCAAGAATTGTGTTACCGCTGCTGTCGTTCAGGCTAATACCAATATTGGCGTGCGCATCGTTTCCAGCAGTCGCCGTTAGTCGAGCGTGCGCCAAAGCCTGGTCCCAAGCTCTAATGTTCTCACTGGGCCGTTGATAGAAGGTTGCGAAGAGTAATGCGGGGTAGCTATGTCGCGACCACACCACATCGAAAATTGCCAACAAGGGATTTATCTGGCGGGCATTGCTGTAGACGTTGTAAATCTCCACGCCATCCAGACCTTGCCCATCCAAACTCTTAAACCCCTCAGGATAAGCTGCGACAGTCAGAGCTGATCGAGTTTTAGCTTTAGTGGCCAACTCGGTGACCGTCAGTTTCTCAGTGTCGAACGTCGACTCACCGGGGATCAGTAGCAATCGTTCGCCCGTTGAGCTGGCCATTTCACTTCCATTCACGAATAGTATGCCGGCGTGTTGGCCTTTCAGAGTCATGCCCGCGGTATCGAAGTCGCGCGCCGGGTGCTCTGTCATTACTACGAAGTCCAACTGGTTCGCTTGAGCGGCCGAGATAATATCCTCGAAGGTGCCGCCGCTGTGTCCCCCCAGGAATGAATGAACGTGCATGACACCCTTGTGCTCAGTGAAATTCTGTTGTGTATGAAGGGACTTGCGACTCGAATTAACCGTTTGAATTACCGCGTTCAAATGGCCGAGTTTGTACCTGCGATAGGCAAACGGAATTTGAGATACGACTACAACGATCGCGAACGCCAGGAGAACCTTGCGGGAACGTGTCATCGTGTGTGAATGGGTTGTGGCTGTCGAAAGTTACCGCGCAGCTTTTTCCGGTTCAGAGCCGTGGTGACGTTTTTAATTAACTACTCGTCGTGCGTGAAATCCACCGATGCGACATGTTCGCTGATCTGACGACCAAACTCGGCGACTCTCACGTGTTCCGGGTGAATGTTATAAGCGTCGAGTCCCGCGCGATCATCGAACACGACGACTAATCCGGTGTGGTATGAACGTGGCAAGTGCAATATATCGAAACCAACGACAAGACTACGCACTTCCGGAACAATGGTTCGAAGCTTACTGAGAAGGCGAACATGTTCCTCCCGAGCAAATTGTTCGACATCAGTTCGATACTTCCAGACTACAATATGCGTGAGCATTCAAAACTCTCCGCGATTGTTTTTTAGATCCCGCAAAAAATCGTCTATTGCATCTGCCGCCCACTCAATTTTTGATTTCCAGATCACTCGTGGCGGACGATTGGTCTTTGGGTCAGCTTTGACAATGATGTACAACTCACCGAAAGGATAACTAACATCAAGTATTCGTCTGTACCCTATAAAGCTGAAGAAGATCACAAAATCCGCATCGCTTAATATGCTTGTGGCTTCAAGACTCTTGTACTTTCTGATGTAGGTATTAAGTTTCGTTGCCAGCATACTGAACAGTGCTCGGTGCCGAGACGTTGGTTCGGGATCCGCTTTTAAGACTAGATCGATGATTGACCGATTGGGCTCGTCGGCTGCAACCACTGTTGATTTCAACACAATCAGCAAAGCCCGGTCACCGGAATGAATTTCCGATAGTAAGCCGACTTGGTTTTCACGCGTTGTGCGGAGGCTGTTTTGTGCTTTTATTTGAGCGGACGGAAACCACAGAAGAACAAGCGCGCCGACAAGCGTTACCCATTTCCGTTCCCGACCTTTCACGCGCTTTGATGTTATCGCAGGTGAGGATTCCTGCGAAAGAATAAGATCGCGTCCTTTCCTTGCATAAGCATCACACATCCAGGCGAATTTCGTAAGGCACGGTCTCGCCAGTCTCCACATATCTCTTCAGCAGTCGAAGATACATAGCCCAACAGAAACAAGAGATCTTGTAGTGCTCGTTCATTTCGGGCCAGCCAACGTGCCGAAAGCTTACAGAGGTCTTTCCGTTGTCGGGAGTGAGTCTGAAACTTATGCGGGAGTTCTGCCAATCAGCGTCCGCTTTGTTAAAGGTCAGTTCAAATTTCTGAATCACGGGTGCAATTACTGACGACCGCGCGCCAGTCGTATTCGGGACCAAATCCCAGTTTGTACTCCGATCCTTCCACTGGTGTACCTTCGGAGGTTTTGGTCCACCAACTATCCAAGCCATCGGCGGTTGATATGGCATCGAACACTCGGCTTGGTGAAGCGTTGATCGGAAATTCGTGATAGATCTCAGCCATTGTTCACCTCTTGCTAGCAAAGATGTATGCCCGGCGACTCTGATACTCAACCTCGGGATATGGGTCTCGTTCAATTACTTCGTCCAGAGTAAAACCAGCCTTTACCAGATAATCCTTCATCTCTTCTGTCTCAAAGAAAATGAAGTCGATCGATACCTGTTTACCCAGGAACTCATCCCGATGAACGGTCTCGCTGCCAATGTGATGGGTTAGCAACAGCGTCCCTTTCGGACATAACACCCGTTTCAATTCTGTCAGGGCGTCAACCACTGCTGGCCTGGGGATATGAATTATCGAATAGAACGCAGCGATCCCGGCGTATGTATTGTCCGGTACGCCGACAAGGTTCAACATGTTTCCAGGCTGGAAGGTAATGTTTGGATGAAGAGCGCTTGCCTGTCGAACCATCTCCTCAGAAAGATCGATGCCGCAGACGTTAGCACCGCACTCGCATAGATATCGAGCAACTTGCCCAGGCCCACATCCCATATCACAAAGCAGACCACCGGCGGCTTTCTCGAGCAGCCAATCGAGCATCTTCCGATCAAAGGGCTTGTATTGTAGCTCGTCTCGAAAGTGCTCAGCGTAAGCTGCGGCTACGTCGTCATAACTTTGCTGGAGTTTGTCCTTCACTGGTTCCGGATTTATAGGATATTTCCGACTTATCAAAGGATTTTAGGACCAAAATGGAGACCCACAAAGGTCCAGGAAAAATTGATAGCAACCGACCCCCGGAATCAACTAAACTGTACCTGGCTGAAGCGTATCTACAGGAGGTTTGACCATGAAGATCGCTGCGCCCCTTCTTCTCATTTGCCTCACAATTCTATCCTTTGGGCAAACACCGAGCGATTCAAGCATCCCCAAAGCCTTCACCAGTGTGGAACATATTGGTGAGCCTAGCCCGCGCGGATTCTTCCTGTTTTCAACAGGAGATCTTACCTTCGCCATCAGGCAAGACGGACTAGGAGATACTACTTCCACGCGGTTTATTCGTGATCGCACGTTTCGTCTAGAGATGGGCGGAGGCGGACTTCTCACTCGACTTTATACGTCAGAGTTCGGAGGCGATCTCGTTTTGGCTTATGAAGTCAGCGGCGGCTCGGGTAAAGGCTACGTCGCGCG
>DATBSH010000228.1:0-10399 GCA_036559885.1 Pyrinomonadaceae bacterium | reverse complement strand
TCCTGTGATGGAACCGCGATAGGTTGTCCACTGGCTGGGCTCAGAATGTTGTTGCTCGAAAGCATCAAGACAGCTGCTTCGATCTGCGCCTCCGGACTTAACGGAATGTGCACGGCCATCTGATCACCGTCGAAGTCTGCGTTGAAAGCAGTGCAGACGAGCGGATGAATCTTGATGGCCTTTCCCTCGACAAGAACAGGCTCGAAGGCTTGAATGCCAAGCCGGTGAAGTGTAGGTGCCCGGTTTAGAAGCACCGGATGCTCACGAATCACTTCTTCAAGGATGTCCCAAACGACAGGCTCCTGCCGCTCGACCATCTCGCGAGCTTGTTTGATCGTTGCGGCATGGCCCTGCTTTTCAAGCTGGTTGTAAATGAATGGCTTGAAAAGCTCGAGCGCCATTTTCTTCGGCAGTCCACACTGATGCAGTTTCAGTTCAGGACCGACGACGATCACAGACCGACCCGAATAGTCGACGCGCTTTCCAAGCAGGTTCTGTCGGAAGCGGCCTTGCTTTCCTTTGAGCGTTCCGCTCAACGACTTCAGCGGGCGATTGTTAACACCACGCAATACACGACCGCGACGGCCGTTATCAAACAACGCGTCCACCGCCTCCTGAAGCATGCGCTTTTCGTTGCGCACGATTACTTCCGGTGCACGCAACTCCATTAGCTTCTTCAGACGGTTGTTGCGATTAATGACGCGCCGATAGAGGTCGTTCAGATCCGACGTAGCAAACCGGCCACCATCCAACGGCACCAGTGGCCGCAGCTCAGGTGGGATAACCGGAATTACATCGAGGATCATCCACTCAGGGCGATTGCCTGACTTAAGGAAACTGGTGGCAACCTTCAAGCGCTTGGAGTATTTCAGCTTCTTCTGTTGCGAAGTTTCTTCCTTCATGCGCTTGCGAAGATCAGTGGCGAGGTCTTCGATGTCGACCATCGCCAGCAACTCTTTGATTGCTTCAGCGCCCATCTTGGCCACGAACTGCGCCGGATAATCGCGCACGAGTTCACGATAGCGCTCGTCGCTGACCAGCTCGCGTTCTTTCAGACCTGGGACGTCACCAGGATCAATCACGATGTAAGATTCGAAATAAAGAACCTTCTCCAGCTCGCGCAGAGGAATGTCGAGCAGGTGACCAATACGACTGGGGAGTCCCTTGAAAAACCAGACGTGCGAACAAGGACTCGCCAGATCGATGTGTCCGAGTCGTTCGCGACGAACCTTTGCCTGAGTTACCTCAACACCACACTTGTCGCAGATGACACCGCGGTGCTTCATGCGTTTATATTTTCCGCACAGGCATTCCCAATCAGCGACGGGACCAAATATGCGAGCGCAGAACAAACCATCGCGTTCCGGCTTGAATGTTCGGTAGTTGATGGTTTCCGGTTTGGTCACTTCCCCATGCGACCATTGCCGAATCTTTTCCGGCGACGCAAGTGAGATACGAATGGCTTCAAAATCAGGAGCTAATTGCGTCTTCTCTTGTTGGAATCTAAACACTTGCTTTTCTCCATTGCCGATTGCCAATTGCCGCTTGCCAATTGGGGTTCGGCGGAAAATGTCTGTATTTTTATGAACCTAATCATGGCACATAACCGATTGCAGAAAGCCAATTGGCAATCGGCAATGATCTATGCTTCTACCGCGCTTGTTACGATGGCCTCACCAACTCCGTCTTCCTGTCCGGTGCCGTCTCCCGCAACTTTCTTGTTGATGAGCTCGACGTCCAGACACAGCGATTGAAGCTCGCGTACGAGCACGTTGAACGACTCCGGTAGACCCGGGTCGAAGTCTGCCTCACCTTTGACGATCGCCTCATAAATCTTCGAACGACCGGCAACATCGTCAGACTTGGCGGTCAACAATTCCTGAAGGATGTGCGCGGCGCCGTAAGCTTCAAGGGCCCACACCTCCATTTCTCCGAATCGCTGTCCACCAAACTGCGCCTTGCCGCCCAACGGCTGTTGGGTGATGAGACTGTAAGGTCCAATCGACCGAGCGTGAATCTTGTCATCAACCAGGTGCGACAGTTTGAGCATGTAGATATAGCCAACCGTCACCTTCTGTTCGAATGGTTCCCCGCTAAGGCCGTCGTAAAGAACTGCCTTGCCGGATTCACCGACGATCTCGGGGAGCCCGAGCTCGCGAGCGCGTTCTCCAGCATCTTGCAGCTTCGATTTGATTTCGTTCTCGGTGGCGCCATCGAACACGGGCGTTGCGAAGTACAAACCGAGTACGCGAGCCGCCCAGCCGAGGTGCGTTTCCAAAATCTGCCCGACGTTCATGCGTGAAGGCACGCCGAGCGGATTGAGCACGATCTCCACTGGCGTTCCATCCGGCAGATAAGGCATGTCCTCTTCCGGTAGGATTCGTGCGATCACGCCCTTGTTTCCGTGCCGGCCGGCCATCTTGTCACCAACGGATAGCTTGCGCTTCATGGCGATGAACACCTTCACCATCTTGATCACACCCGGTGAAAGTTCGTCGCCCTGTCGGAGCTTCGCTATCTTCTCTTCATAGATGTCGGAGAGGATCTTTATTTGGCGCTCGGTGCGATCTTCGTATTCTTTGATTTCCGCTCCGATGTCCAGACGCGAAGACGCAAGCTGCACTTTTCGCAGCGTCTTCGGTTCGATGTCTTGCAATATCTCACGCGTAATCGGAACATTCTTGGGAATTACGACTTCGCGGTTGGATGTCAGGTCGGCCGAGAGCTTACGACCTTCCAGCAACTCGTAGATTCGCTCGTCGCGCTGTTCGCGCAGGATTCGAATCTCGTCGTCGAGATCGCGTCGCAGGCGATCTTCTTCTTCCTGCTCGATCGCCAGTGACCGCTGGTCTTTCTCCTGGCCCTTACGTGTAAAGACCTGAACATCGACCACCGTGCCGTCAATGCCCGGCGGGCTAACCAGCGACGCATCTTTAACGTCGCCGGCTTTCTCACCGAAGATTGCTCGCAACAGTTTCTCTTCCGCCGTCAGTTGCGTTTCGCCTTTTGGCGTAACCTTGCCGACGAGGATCGAGCCCGGCTTCACCTGCGCGCCTATGCGAATGATTCCACTCTCATCGAGATCACGAAGCATGTTCTCGCCGACGTTTGGAATATCGCGCGTGATTTCTTCAGGACCCAACTTCGTATCGCGAGCTTCGATCTCAAGCTCCTCAATATGGATTGAGGTGTAGTAGTCCTCTTTAACGAGACGCTCGGAAACGAGAATCGCGTCTTCGAAGTTGTAACCACGCCATGGCATGAAGGCGACCAGAACATTTCGCCCGAGCGCCAACTCGCCGCGATCTGTACAGGGCCCGTCAGCAATTACCTGACCTTTCCCTACTCGTTCACCAACGTGGACGATCGGTCGTTGATTGATACAGGTGTTCTGGTTCGATCGCTTGAACTTGATCAACGTGTAGATATCAGCTGTCACCTCGCGAGAGATGGTTCCATCGACGTTGTGATCTGCCTTCACGATAATTCGTTCCGAGTCGACGTAATCCACAACGCCATCACGCTTGGCGACAACGACAGCACCCGAGTCACGCGCCGTAACCTTTTCCATACCGGTACCAATGTATGGAGCCTCTGCGCGAAGCAGCGGTACGGATTGCCGTTGCATGTTCGAACCCATTAGAGCGCGGTTAGCGTCGTCGTTCTCGAGGAATGGAATCAAAGAGGCGGCGACAGAAACCAGCTGCTTGGGTGAAACGTCTACGTACTCGATGTCCTTCCGCAGCGCCAGAATGAACTCGCCCGCTTTTCGTGCAGCGTTGCGTTCATTGATGATGTTGCCTTGTTCATCGAGTTCAATGTTTGCCTGACCAACGACGTGCTTATCTTCTTCCCAAGCGGTTAGATAGAACGGCCATGGTTCGAATTCCGCTTTCCGGCCGTCACCCCCAACGCGCTTGTTCGCCTTGTCAACATCTTCCTGCGGAATGTGATCGCCCGGCTTCAATTTCGTATCGCCACCATTAACGATGCGAACGTACTCGACAACGCGACCATCAATCACTTTTCGGTACGGCGCCTCAATGAACCCAAACTCATTGATGCGAGCGAAGCACGACAGGCTTGAAATCAAACCGATGTTCGGACCTTCAGGCGTCTCAATTGGACAAATACGCCCGTAGTGTGTCGGGTGAACATCGCGAACTTCGAATCCTGCGCGTTCACGAGACAAGCCGCCTGGCCCAAGGGCTGACAGACGTCGCTTGTGAGTGATCTCCGACAGCGGATTGGTTTGGTCCATGAACTGCGATAGCTGGCTGGAACCAAAGAACTCGCGAACGGCTGCCGTCACTGGCTTAGCATTAATTAGATCGCGAGGCATCGTTGTCTGCATCTCCTGATGGATCGACATCTTTTCTTTGATGGCTCGCTCCATTCTTTCGAGACCGATGCGGAACTGGTTCTCAAGTAACTCACCGACCGCGCGCACACGGCGATTACCGAGGTGATCGATATCGTCCGCCTGATATTCAGATGGGTTCTTGCGCATCTTCAGAACGTAAGCAACGACTTCGTAGAAGTCCTGAGCCGATAGAAGTGGATCGGAGATTCGCTCACGCTCTTCCTTACCCATCTTGATGTTGAACTTCAGCCGGCCCACGCGGGAGAAATCAAACTTGCGCGGATCGAAGAACATCGCTTCAAGCAGCCGATAAGCCGTCTGCACAGTCGGCGGATCACCGGGACGCATCTTGCGATAAATTTCGAGCAGTGCGTCAACGGGTTTCTTGATTACATCTTTCTTCAGCGTCAGCGACAGCACTGGACCAACATCGTCGCGTTCAGGAAAGAAAACGGAGAACGACTGAATTCCCGCTTCAATGATTTCCTGAAGTTTCACCGGCGTGATTTCGTTGTTCGCTTCGAGAATCACCTCACCGCTTTCAGTGTTGACGATATCGGCAAGAGCGTAAGCGCCTTCCAGCTGAGACGTTTCGATCTCGACTTCACCAATGTTTGCTTTGCGCAGTGCGTCCAGAGCTCCGGTGGTGACCTTCTTGCCGCTCCTGACAATTGGTTCGTTTCCTCGACCTTTTATGTCGAAGTCGACCTTCATACCGACAAGGTTCGTAGATCCCTGCTCAGGCACCTGAATCATGAGACGCCCATCTTCAAGACGAATCTCATCGGTGATGTAAATGGCCTTCAACATGTCCTCGTCGGTGAACGAGGCATTCTTTACCGCTTCTTCGAGCTGCGAATCCGTGCGCAGGCCCTTGAAGTCAACTTTCTGATTGAACCAGAGGCCGAGGGCGCGTAAGAAGATTGACGCGAGAAACTTTCTTTTTCCGACGCGAACGTAGAGCAGGTTCTTCTGGTCGTATTCGAACTCGACCCACGAGCCCCGGTACGGAATGATTTTGGCGACATACACCAAACCCCGCTTGAAGAAAACTCCGGGAGAGCGGTGCAACTGCGACACGATTACTCGTTCCGTACCGTTGATGATGAAAGTGCCGTTATCAGTCATCAGCGGAATCTCGCCGAAGAACACTTCTTCTTCCTTGATGTCGCGGATGGAAAGCACCTCGGTATCGGGATCTTTGTCATAAACCGTCAGCCGGATCTTCACCTTCAGCGGGACGCTATAGCTCATGCCTCGCTCCTGACATTCCTGCTGATCGTGTTTATGCTTCAGGCCGACTGGCTCGCCGCAGTTTTCGCATAGCTGTGGGCGAACAAAATTGAACGTGCCGCACCGGTGGCAGAGCGTCTCGCCAGCGGCGAGTGGATTTACTTTGATAGTCGAACCGCAGTTCTTACAGTTCGCGCGGAGATAATTAAGACCTTCCAGCCGTCCGCACTTGCACTGCCAATTGCCGATTTGATATTCGACAAAATCCAATGTCGCAGTTCCGCGGAAGTCCGAAATTGGAAACACCGACTGAAATACCGCTTGCAGACCTGTCGCCTCGCGTTCTTCAGGCAATAGATCCATCTGAAGAAATCGATTGTATGATTCCCTTTGAATCTCAATGAGGTTTGGAATGCGGACTGCGGTTGCGATTTTCGAGAAATCGACTCGCTCCGGCGCCCGACTGGTTCTTCTTCCTAATCCCGTATTAATTGTTTGAAGCAGATTTGCAGACATGTGAGATCCTTTTTAATTGCCGATTACAGATTGCCGATTGCCGATTGATGAGCGATCGAAACGGCGCTTCAATCGGCAAATGGCAATCGGAAATGTTTTAGAAACGCCAAATCGCGGTCGGAGCGCACCATGCCCCGACCGCTTCCCTAGTCAAAAAGCGGCTAACTTCCTGTTCAAATTTTCTGGGAGTAACGCCAGCGCCTCAATACTCCCCTAACTTAGCCAGTAACAAGGTGACTGTCAAGCGAGTCACATGGTGTGCGCCGACCTTGTCGGCGCTTTCCACTTGACGGTTGCCCGACGCAGACCAAAGCGGTGACAAGTCACCGCACTCCAAAAAAAGACTATTTCACTTCAACGGTTGCGCCCGCATCAGTGAGTTTCTGCTTGATCGTTTCAGCTTCTTCTTTAGATACGCCTTCTTTGACTGCCTTTGGAGCAGCCTCAACGAGATCTTTGGCTTCCTTCAGACCGAGAGCCGTGACCTCACGGACGACCTTAATGACATTGATCTTGTTGCCGCCAACCGACTGGAGAATGACATCAAACTCGGTCTTCTCTTCTGAGGGGGCTGCTGCCTCACCACCGGCAACCGCTCCGCCAGCGGCAGGCGCAGCGACGGCTGCGGCTGCAGCGGAGACACCAAAAGTCTCCTCCATCGCTTTCACAAGTTGCGAAGCCTCGAGCAGTGTCAGCTCTTTTACCTGGTCGACGATCGATTGAATCTTATCTGTTGACATGACGATTTATATACTCCTGAAAGTTCATGCAGCGAAGCTGCTTATCATTGACGACTTGCGCTCGGTTGCATCTCCGCACGCCGGTCGCTTGTGCTGACCGCTACACTGACACTTGCCACGCGGCCTGATTATTACCAAAACCTGGATCGCTATTACGCGCTCTGTGCTTCTTTTTGTGCTCGAACCTGGTCAATCACGATAACCAGATTACGTGCGACCGCGCTGGTGACTGTTGCCAGTCTTTGCGCCTGCGCGTTGAACAAGAACATGATCTTCGAAATCAACTCTTCCTTTGAAGGTAAGCTGGCGATTGCTTCCACGTCGCGTAGTGCGACAACTTTGCCTTCAACAATTCCAACCTTAAAGCTGAATACGTCTGGATTGGCTTTACTGAACTTCGAGATCGCTTTCGAAAGTCCCACCGGATCACCAGTGCTGAGCGCGACTGCCGTTACACCTTTAAACTGATCAGTTGCGGCTTCGAGCGGTGTGCCGGCTGCCGCTTTTCGGGCCAATGTGTTCTTAACGACTTCATAGGACACGCCCGCTTCACGCAATTGGTTGCGCAACTCTTGATCTTTCGCGACGGTCATTCCCTGAAAGCCAACCACCACTGCGGCTTTTGCCTTCTGGAACTGTTCGGTGAGCGAGTCGAGGTCCTTTTGTTTTTGTGCTTTGCTTTTCATCCGATTCTCCTCACCTATTTGGCATATGCCGCCTCGTCCATTAAGACGCCTGGGCTCATCGTTGTCGCAATGTTTACCTTTTTAACGTACTTGCCCTTCGCCGTTGCGGGTTTAGCCTTAACAACTGCTTCCAAAAGCGCTCTGGCGTTGTCACGAATTTTATCGGCTTCAAACGACACTTTTCCGACACCAACGTGAATCACACCGGTTTTGTCGACGCGGTACTCGACCTTTCCAGCCTTCGTTTCGCGCACCGCAGTGGTGACATCTGGCGTCACTGTTCCAGTTTTGGGGTTAGGCATCATGCCTCGGGGACCGAGCACCTTTCCCAATCCGCCAACCAGGCGCATCATGTCAGGCGTTGCAATCACCGCATCGAAGTCAGTCCAGCCACCCTTAATTCGCGTCACCACATCTTCACCACCGACGATATCAGCACCTGCTTCTTCAGCTTCTCTGATCTTGTCGCCCTGCGCGATGACCACAACTTTCTTTTTCTTTCCCAGCCCGTGCGGCAAGACAATGGTGCCGCGCACCAGCTGGTCGGCTTTGCGTGGATCGACGCCAAGCCAAATTGTCAGTTCGACTGTTTCGTCGAACTTCGCGAACGCGATCTCCTTGAGCTTGGCTACCGCGTTATCGAGGTCGTACTTGCGACCGAGCTCTAACTTCTCAACTGCAGCTCTGTACTTCTTTCCGTGCTTCTTCATTAATCTGATCTCCGAGGTTCAAGCGAGCCGATTTCGGATTTCGAATTGCGGATTTCAGCTCCGCGATCAATTGCGTTCGGCTCTCCCTCTCAAGTTCGGATAACGCAAAATCCGCAATCCGAAATCACAAATCCGAAATTCTTACTCCACCGTCAGCCCCATCTGCCGCGCGGTCCCTTCGATGGTCCGAATGGCAGACTCGAGATTCGTCGTATTCAAGTCCCGCAGTTTAGTCTTCGCAATCTCTTCGACTTTGGCACGCGAGATCGTGCCAACCTTTTCCTTATTCGGTTTACCGGAACCTTTTGGTATACCCGCAGCCTTTTTCAGAAGGTCGGCGGCCGGAGGTGTCTTGGTCTCAAAAGTAAAAGATCGATCGGCATACACCGTGATCACAACTGGAATCTTAAGGTCGGGATCCATCTGCGAGGTCTTCGCGTTGAACGCCTTGCAAAACTCCATGATGTTAACGCCATGCTGGCCCAATGCTGGACCAATAGGGGGCGCCGGATTCGCTTTGCCCGCCGGCACCTGCAACTTTATATAGCCTGTTATTTTCTTAGCCATCTTCTCATTTCCAATTGCCGATTGCCGATTGAAAGCCGCTCCGAACCTTCGAGCGCCGCTCACTTGCCAATCGGCAATTGGCAATCGGCAATCAACAATCTATTTATTCCTCTTCAGCGAAGGTCACCTTCTCAACGTCGAGGAAGTTCAATTCGACAGGCGTTGATCGCCCAAAAATCGTCACCGTCACTTTCAGTGTCGACTTATCTTCATTCACTTCTTCTACCTTGCCAGTGAAACTCTGAAAAGGACCTGATTTGATTCGTACCGTTTCGCCAGCTGCGTATGAAAACTTCGGCTTTGGCTTCTCTGCCGCTTCTGTCACGTTATGAACAATTTGATCAACCTCTTGAGGTGTCAGAGGCGTCGGATTGTGTCCGCCTACAAACCCCGTGACCTTTGGAGTTGACTTAATCAAGTGGAATACGTTGTCCGGAATGTGACCTCGGTCATCACACTCAATCTGCACTAGCACGTACCCAGGATAAAACATGCGCGACGACTCCACGCGCTTGTTGCCACGCATCTCCACGACAGTTTCGGTCGGCACCAACACTTCAGTAATCTCGGTCTGCAGATCGGTGTCGCGAATTCGCGCCTTCAGACTGTCCCGAACTTTCTTCTCGTGTCCAGAATACGTATGGAGTATGAACCACTGCTGCATCAGAGACTCTTTCTTAACCGGCCCACAAAAACCCTGCGAGCTTGGAGATCACCCAATCAATACCGTAGATGAGATACGCCATGCCCTGATCGACTAGGAACAGATAGACCGCGAAGAAGATCACCGCAATCAACGTGATAATCGTCGTATTCTTAACCGTCGAAGCATTCGGCCAGGACACACGCTTCATTTCGGCGCGGACATCATGGAGAAACTGGACTATCCGACCCGGCGCGCCCTGCGGAGCCGCATCCCCGTGCTCGCGGCGTGCCACCTTCTCATCGCCACGATCGCTGTACGAAGGTGTGGGCGGTGCGCCTATTGATGCATCTGCTTTATCCATTTCAGCCATGAACAACTTTCAAGCAATGGCAGGGGTACCAGGATTCGAACCCGGACTTTCGGTTTTGGAGACCGACGTGCTAACCGTTGACACTATACCCCTTCGAAAGGACGAAGGAGGAAGGATGAAGGATGAAACGTTCGCCGTCGGTCTCAAAGGACGAACACGTTTCATCCTTCCGCCTTCATCCCTCATCCTTTATTTCGTTTCCTTATGATCAGTGTGCTTGCGGCAACGGCGACAGAATTTACTGAACTCCAACCGATCCGGCGTAGTCTTCTTATTCTTAGTCGTAACGTAGTTGCGGCTCTTGCATTCGTTACACTGAAGGACAATGTTATCGCGTGGCATTTCTTTTATTTCCGATTTCCGATTGCCAATTGCCGATTGCCAAACGTGCCTTCAATCGGCAATCGGCAATCAACTCGGCAATGCTCTTATTCAAGTACTTCCGAGATCGTGCCGGCACCCACCGTGCGACCACCTTCACGAATGGCGAAGCGCAGTCCCTTCTCCATCGCGATCGGCGTGATTAATTCCACTTCCATCGCCACGTTGTCGCCAGGCATCACCATCT
>DATBSH010000227.1:0-9028 GCA_036559885.1 Pyrinomonadaceae bacterium | reverse complement strand
TGCTGAACTTGCACTGTGGGACTGAAGCTTGAGTGATAATGAAGCTTGAGCGGGGGTAAACCGCCCTTCCTGACCTGAAATTTTGCTGAGCTTGAATTGTGGGACTGAAACTTGAGTGATTGTGTAAGTGCTTTGAATGAGAAACAGCTTCGTTGACTATTGTTCCTTAGAGGCTGACAATCTCGCACTCATGGCACAATTCACGCGAGCGATTGTTAGACCGCCTGCACCAAACTTCGCACAAGGTCTCACCAGCGTCGATCTTGGTGTTCCTGACTATCGATGCGCCTTGCAACAACACCAAGCATACTGCGACACGCTCCGATCGTGTGGGCTCTCGCTGGTTACCCTCGATCCTGACGTCGCGTATCCCGATTCAACATTTGTTGAAGACACGGCTGTCATTACACAGCGCGGAGTAGTTTTAACGCGACCAGGCGCCACCAGCCGGGGAGGAGAAGTGAAGGTAATTGGTGAAGTACTGGGGAACACGTTTGGTAGCCTGAGTCGAATTAGCGCTCCAGGCACTTTGGATGGAGGTGACATCTGTGAAGCCGGCGACCACTTTTTTATCGGGATTTCGAAACGGACAAACGAATCCGGCGCAAAGCAACTCGCATCTTTTCTGACCGACTTTGGCTATACGAGTAGTTTGATCGACATTCGAGACATAGATAACATTCTCCATCTCAAAAGTGGCGTTGCGTTTTTAGGGAACCGTCAATTGGTTCTAATAGAGGCTCTGCTGGCTCGTGAAGAGTTTCGTAGCTATGACATCATTTCTGTTCCCGTCGGGGAAGAGTACGCCGCCAATTGTGTGGCAGTAAACGGTGGCGTTCTGATTGCAGCAGGGTTCCCGGTGTTTGAACAAAGGTTGCGCGATTTGGGTTTCGCATCTACACCTCTAGAGATGTCTGAGTTTCAAAAGATGGACGGCGGGCTCAGTTGTCTATCACTTCGGTTTTGACGAGACAAGCAACAATTGATGGAGGAGAATATGTCTGAAGATAAATTTGATAGGGCGGGGGCCGTAGCGCTGTTGAATCAGATCATGGAAGCCGAGCTGGCCGGCGTCGTCCGGTACACACACTATGCCCTAATGGTGTTCGGTCACAATCGCATCCCTATCGTCAGTTGGCTTCGAGGTGAAGCGAACACGTGTCTGGCCCATGCTAACGAGGCAGGCGAGCTCGTCACACACTTTGGTGAGCACCCTTCGCTGAAAATCGGTCCACTCCTCGAGACTCACAAACATGGCATCAACGACATCTTGCTTGAGTCACTCGAGGCTGAGAAGGTTGGCCTTTCGCTATACAAGCAGCTATTTGATTTGACCCGTGATCGATCTGTGTTGCTCGAGGACTATGCCCGTCGTTTGATTGCCGAGGAAGAGCGACACATCGGAGAGGTGAACAAAATGCTGCGTAAGCCGGGCGAGATTGGGCAGTTCGACGCGACGAAGTGAAGCAGATCCACCGATTTCCACAGATTACACAGATTAAGAACAAACAGGAGCAGAAGCAGTAAACAGGAGCAGCAGGTTTTCGTGCTCCTGCCGGCTGCCCCTGCTCCTGTTTGTTCTTAATCTGTGGAAATCGGTGGATCTGCTTCGCTTACTGATAGAACCGCCAATTCGTCTGGAAGTCTCTCGTCAGCTTTTGCTTCGTTAGGCTCGCACGCACCATCTCAATCGGGATTCGGTTTTCCTTCAAGACTGCATCGTTAAATGCGCGATTCGTCATCTTGCCTGAATCAACCAGCTCGTGATGGAGTGAGTAGAGCTGCAAGCCGCCGATCAAATACGCAATCTGATACAGCGGTCCGTAACTGCCGTCGAATGAACGTCTGACTTCGGCCGTGGCATTGTCTCGCTCGTGACCCACGCGATTCACGAGGAAATCAATGCATTCCTGCGGGGTCATTTTCTCCAAATGGAAATTGAGGGAGAAGATGATTCGCGCACAGCGATGCATGCGCCAGAACAACATACCAATCTTGTTCTCAGGCGTTTTCGGAAACTTGAGATCCCAGAACAACAGTTCCCAATAAAGAGCACCACCTTCTGTCCAGAACGGCGTACTAAACAATCCTCGATAAGGCTTATAACGAGCGGCCATATACCCCTGCAGATGATGACCCGGAATCAATTCGTGAAAGACTGTGGCACGAGCGAAATGGCGATTGTTTCCCCGCATGCTCATCATTTTCTGCTCGTGCGCCATTGTGTTGGTTGGGAACGACACAAGAATGACTTCGCCGCCGAGGAAAAACGGACTAACGAGTTGGCGTTCGGGCGTCATCATTTCCATGCGCCAGCTGTCGCGAGCAAGTTCAGGTATCGTGACCAGATCGTTGTCCTCGACAAACTTGATTGCCTCAAGCGCCAATTCTTTAATCATCTCCGGTTGTTTGCCCGGTTCGACATAGAGATCTTTCACGTGTTCGAGTGCTTGCTTCCAATCATCGCCGTAGCCTAACTCGCGCGATGCTTTTTTCATTTCGTTCTCGCACCACGCCATTTCCTTTTCGGCGATGGCGATTAGCTCTTCAGGAGTGTAGGGAATCATTTCGGACCGAAGCTCACTTAACAGAGCTTCGCGCCCGATCGGGTCACCGACAATGTCGCTGGTATCTCCCGGTCGAGCTGCTGCGCTGCTCGGTCTTTGAAACGCTTGACCTCCGCCACCACCTCCAGGAGCTCCGCCTTGTCCGCCGCCACCACCACCACCACCACCGCCGCCGCGCGGCCCGCCACCTTGTGTTCCGGCGGCTGTTTGGGCTCTATCTGATCTGATACCCACAACGCGTTCTGTTAGAAACGATGCGTAATCAGCGATCGCCTGGTCCAACGCACGGTATGGTTCTTCGTTCCACCATGTAAAGACAGGGTCGTAACCGTTATAGAAGGTGTACCAGTTTCTTAAGGTCGCGCGAACATTATTTAGAGCGGCAACCGCACGATTAGCGACTGTTTTCTTAGTACGCAGTGGTTCTGTAGCCCCATCCGTTGATGAAGTCGTCATTCCGCGTCCTTCCGGCCGCAGTCCCATTTCCACGGCGCGACGTTTTTCATCAACTTGTTTTTTCAGTTGTGTTAGTAATGCCGCGGCCTTGGCTGAGTCGATGGGTTCCATCCGCCGGCGGGCTTCCTCCAAATCGGCAATCGGTCTTGCGAACGGAACGAGTGGCTCTATCTCGGAAAGCTGGCGGGCTTGAATATCTAGTTGGCGAAGTTCGTATTCCAGATGGTTCTTGAAGAGAAGGTAGTCTATTTTGCCGTCCTGGCTCATTGATTCGAAGTCGAGCTTCTGTAGCGAGGCAAGCCAATCTGAGTAGAACTTTCGGAATCGTTCGCGGCGGGTTGTGGAATAGGAGACTGTGTATGATCGTGCGAGAGTTCCCCGGTCGACTGTATAGCGTTCGATTCCCGCGCGCATTTCGCTGACGGGAAAGGGCGCAAGCGGTTCGGTTGCGGTCTTGTCTGCAGTTGATTTGGACCGACCGTTCTGAGCAAGAGAATGAGTCGAGAACCAGTTAGTAACTGCAAACCCGATAATGAGGAGTATGGTCAAAGCGCGTGTTCGCGGGCGCATACTTTGTATCTCCTATTAATAACTGTTTGATTGCTACAGAAACTGGAAGTGCGCGGATGCGTATCCTATCGCAAACTGCTGCAAAATGAGTAAGTAAAACGTGTCATGACATTGAAGCTTGACCCTCTGGCTGATCGCGCTTGGCTCTTCGCCCTTTGCTCTGTTATTATCCGGCTTCGTTATTTTTGGCGGATCTAGTAAGTACCCGCTCGTTTTTCTAATTTTGATAGGACGCTCCGGAAGACCTTCGTCATGAATCGAACATACACTCGATTCTTTACTTTTTAACTGTCGCCCGCACCACGCGGGCGCCGGCGAAGGCGCTCCTATCGAATCCGATCTGTTAGTAAATAGTAATTGGTAAATAGTAAATCGTAGGAAGCCGGAGCCGTTTTGGCGCTGATTTCTCATCAGTGCAGGCTATTCACCACTTACGATTCACGATTTACGATTATGAGTGACATCAACGTACAACTTAAAGACGGTGCGCCGGTGCAGGTTCCTGCCTCGACGACGATTGCTGAGGCTCTAAAGAAGCTGGATAGGGACGTTGCCAAGCAAGCTCTCGCTGCGAAAGTTAAAGGCCACGAAGTTGATTTGGCGGCGCAACTTGATGCTATCCCGTCAAATGGCGGAGCAGATGCAGTGCAGATTGAACCAGTCTTGCCACAAACGCGGGACGGTCTTGAAGTGCTGCGACATTCCACAGCCCATTTACTGGCAGCTGCCGTCCTTGATTTATTTCCCGGCACAAAGTTGGGTATTGGCCCAGCGTTGCTGGACGATCCGCGTTATGGATTCTTCTACGATGTGATCACGCCAACACCGTTGACCGAAGCGGATCTGCCTGAAATCGAAAAGCGCATGAAGCAGATCGCGAGTCGTAATCTTGCTTATCGGCGCGAGGAAATTCCAAAGCGGCAAGCGCTGGATGTGTTCAAACAACGCGATGAGCCGTTGAAATGTGAGCTGATCGACGAAAAAGCCGGCGACATTGTGAGCGTGTATTACATCGACGGCTCGCCGTTCATCGATTTCTGCTTGGGTCCGCACGTTCCAAATACGAATAAGCTTCGCGCTTTCAAACTGCTGTCGTTGGCCGGCGCCTATTGGAAAGGCGACGCGACGCAACCACAGATGCAGAGGATCTATGGGACCGCCTTTTTCACGCAGCAAGAACTGGATGCCTGGCTGAAGCAACGTGAGGAAGCGGAGAAACGAGATCACAGACGTTTGGGCCGGGAGCTAGATCTGTTTTCGATCCAGGAAGAATATGGCCAGGGACTCGTTCTATGGCACCCGAAGGGCGGAGCCATCCGTAAGGAGATGGAAGACTATCTTCGCGAACAATTACTAGTTCGTGGATATGGTCTGGTCTTCACGCCTCACATCGCAAAGCGCCACCTCTGGTTTACGAGCGGTCACGAAGAGAATTATGCAGATTCGATGTTCTCGCCGATGGAGTTCGAAGAACAGGAATTTCGCATCAAGCCGATGAACTGTCCGTTCCATATCGGCATATATAAGTCAGCGCAACGCTCGTACCGCGATCTGCCGCTTCGGTATGCCGAGTTGGGCGCGGTCTATCGGGCTGAGCTCTCCGGAACGCTTCACGGTCTGACTCGGGTTCGAGGTTTTACCCAGGACGACGCGCACATCTTCTGCACACCCGAAACTGTCAGGGAAGAGATCCTCGGCTGCATTGATTTTGCTTACCATCTTTATGAGGTTTTTGGTTTCAAAGACGTCAAAGTAGAACTATCAGTTAGAGGCAACGATCCCAACACTCATTATTTAGGTTCCGATGAAGATTGGAAACGCGCTGAGGCCGCGCTTGTCGACGCTCTTGAGCATAAGGGCATTCCGTACCAACGAATGGAAGGTGAGGCAGTCTTCTACGGGCCAAAAATCGACATTCGCGTGGAAGATGCAATTGGCCGAAACTGGCAGTTGACCACCGTGCAGTTTGATTTCAATTTTCCCGAACGGTTCCAGCTGGAATACATCGGGGAAGACAACAAGCCGCACAGACCGCTCATGATTCACCGGGCACTCTTTGGTTCCATGGAGCGTTTCTTCGGTGTGTTAATCGAGCATTATGGTGGTGCGTTCCCGATGTGGCTCGCACCAGTTCAAGTCGCCGTACTGCCGATAACCGACCGCGTCAATGATTATGCGGATCAGGTCGCTCGAGAACTCCTGGAAGCCGGCTTTCGTGTCGAGTCGAACCTGCGCAGCGAAAAAATCGGAGCAAAGATCCGCGATGCTCAGCTGCAGAAAGTTCCTTTCATGCTGGTCTTAGGCGATCGAGAGCTGGAGCAGAAAACGGTCGCAGTCCGTGAACGTGCGCAAGGTGATATCGGTGTAATGTCGCTAAGTGAATTTAAGGAGAAGGCACGACGACTCGTAGAGTCGCGCGCTCTGACAAACACATAAGTTTCGAGTTTCAGGTTTCAAGTTTTCGAGTGAGAACATCAACTCGAAACTCGAAACTTGGAACTTGAAACTTACTAACCTAGGAGGTGCAGCAATAGCTACAGGCTTTCGAGGTCGCGGTCAACGCCCGGACAATAGGCGATTACCGCCAGTACGTATTAATGAAAGAATTCGCGTGCCTGAGGTGCGTGTCATCGGTGAGGAGGGTGAGCAACTTGGCGTAATGGATGTGCGCGACGCGATCCGGTCCGCCAGAGAGCGCGGGCTGGATCTGGTAGAAGTCGCTCCTAATGCCGATCCCCCTGTTTGTCGCATCATCGATTTTGGCAAGTTCCAGTACGAGGCGAAAAAGAAGGCAAACGAAGCCAAGAAAAAGCAAGTCACGATCACCGTCAAGGAAGTGAAGTTTCGTCCAGGAACTGACGATCACGATTACAGCTACCGGATGAAGCATGCCAGAGAGTGGCTCCAGGAAGGCGACAAGGTAAAGGCGACGATCTGGTTCCGCGGACGTGAAATGACACACCGTGAACTGGGTGCGCGAATTTTGCAGAGACTAGAACAGGATCTGGCGGACATAGGTGAGGTTGAAGCCCGTCCCCGCATGGAGGGGAACCAGATGTTCATTATCCTCGGTCCGAAGAGACATAAGGCCGGGACAAAGGCGGATCAGCACACAAGCGTGCCGCCGAACTAGGAACATTGCCAATTGTCGATTGCCGATTGCCGATTTGTCCTTGCACCGAATCGGCGGAGTTTTAAGTATCGACCGCTAAATCGGCAATCGGCAATAGTTGGCAATCGGCAATAATTACTTTGAAGGGACATATGCATCATGCCTAAATTAAAAACACATAAGGGCGCGGCGAAACGTTTTAGAACTACCGCGACTGGTAAGATCAAGCGGGGCCATTCGCACGCGCGGCACATACTTACTAAAAAGACTAACAAACGGAAACGGCATCTCGATATCGACACGCTGGTCGCGAAAGCTGATCATGACCGCGTTCTGGAAATGTTGCCGTACGGAAGAGACTAATACTCATAAAAGATAAGTGATGAGTCATAAGTTGCTCATCTTTAGTAGAAAGGGGATACAACATGCCTCGAGCAAAACGTGGAAATAAGCGTCTTGAACGACGTAAGAAGATACTGAAGCTGGCCAAAGGTTATCGCGGAACTAAGTCGAAGCTTTATAGATCCGCTAAGGAATCAGTCGAGCGAGGGTTGAACTTCGCTTATACGGGGCGAAAACTAAAGAAGCGTGATTTCCGCAGTCTTTGGATTGTTCGTATAGGTGCGGCTGCGCGTCTTAATGGTTTGAATTATTCACAACTGATGCATGGGTTAAAGCTCGCAGGAGTTGAATTGGATCGAAAGGTATTGGCGGATTTGGCGGTTAATCAGCCAGAATCGTTTGCTTCGATAGCTTCCCAGGCGAAAACAGCTCTGGAGAATGAACAGAGAAAACAGGCAGCAGCCTAGAAAGGAGTCACGTCCTTGAGAACCTCAATTGCTATTAAATTTGTTGCCGTCTTTGTCATAGTTGCGTCAATGGCAATTGTCGCATCTGCCCAGCCAGCTACCGCTCAGAATACCGCTGACACGCTGTCAGGTCGTTATGAAGGCGTAGCGAAAACAGACGGCGCCGAAATCCCCCTGACGCTTGAGCTCAAGAAAGAGGGTGACAAAATTACAGGCCGCGCTGTTGGGCGCGAGACGATCGCCGAGATCAGCGAAGGGACCTTTGTAGGTGGCACGTTGACGCTGAAATTCGCCGATCGGAAAGGGTCGCTTACCGCAAAAGTCGATGGAGACAAGATCGTTGGTGATTGGGTTAATGACGCTCGTAAAGGTACTGTCGAATTAAAGAAGGTTGTTCCCGCAGCCGTGGCCCCAATCAATTTAAGCGGTGAATGGGAAGCAGTTGCTGACGCGAATGGGCAACCGTTTCCCTTTGCGCTCATTTTGAAGATCGATGGCGAGAAAGTAACCGGCAGCAGTAGTTCGCAGTTAGGCGAGGCCGTTATTTCAAGCGGCACATGGAAAGACGGTCAACTAAATTTCGCGCTCGAAGGAAGTAGCGGCACGATCACGATGAACGCCACGGTTATTGATGGAAAACTGTCAGGATTATTTGACTATGCCGGACAGTTACAGGGCAAGTGGGTTGCAGTAAAAAGAAAGTAACACCCAGCGGATTAACTGATGACTGATAGTGAAAACGATCAGCAACCAACCGCGCAGGTTGAAACAGCACGCAAAGCGTTCGAGCAAGAGTTCGAGCGCTTTGCCCGCTTTACCGGAGATTCACCCAGCTTTTCGGATCTAAATCTGGATCAGGCGATAGCTGAACAGCGTGCCCTGGGCGAACTGCGCACCCGTCATTTGGGCAAAAAGAGCGCGTTGGCCGCGAGCAAAAAGTTGATCGGTAGAGTCCCTGCTGAGGAAAGAGCAGAATTCGGTAAGGTCGTGCAGGCTACAGAGGCGCTTGTTGGAAGTGCTCTCGATGAAGCCGAGGAGAACGTTAAGCGCTACATTGAAGCCGAACGCACGTCACGTGAATCGGTTGATATTACGCTGCCTGGGCGGCGGCCGCGCCTGGGCCATCGCCATCCGATCACGCTTGTGCGCGAGCGGATCGAGGATATTTTCGTTTCGCTTGGGTATGCAATTGAAGACGATCGTGAGATAGAGACAGATTTCTACAACTTTGATGCGCTGAATATCCCTGACACCCACCCCGCACGCGGGTGGCAAGACACGTTCTACACTCGGGATGGCTTTGCATTGCGCTCACAAACTTCAACGGTTCAGATTCATGCAATGCAACGTCGAGCCGTGCCTGTGCGCATGATTGCGCCGGGACGCGTTTTCCGTCGCGACACGCCTGACCCAACGCATAACCCAATGTTTTTTCAGGTCGAAGGTCTGTGTGTAGATCGTGGAATTAGTATGGCGCACCTGAAGGGAACGGTCGCTGAGTTTTTAAAGCGAAT
>DATBSH010000226.1:0-18981 GCA_036559885.1 Pyrinomonadaceae bacterium | reverse complement strand
GTGGTTGGACTTGGTCAACGGCAAGCTGTCCAGAATCGAAACGCAATCAATTTGCTAAGTGAATGTCGACGCTGCACATCCCAATTCATCTAGCTTAATCATGAGTCATCTTTGGGTAATTTCGACATTTCAGGCCTGTTTCCCGCTAATTGCATGACGGGATTAGATTTTGATGGCATCAGCACAATGTTAAGGCGATGATTAAACGAATCTTTCTCTTAGTCCTTGTGATTGTCGGGGTAGGGGCCGCTGTGTGGGTCTACGTACACCACATCGCCTGGAGAAGCAATCGCGCGCAACAAGTACAACCCGATTCATACGCCATGCCAGATGCAAGCCGCGCTACATGGGACGAAGCGGTTGCCAGCGTTAAAGCGGATCGGGGCGAGCCGGCCGGGGGACATGCGCGTGTTGAAATTCCACCTGAGCTCAAGCACTACAGCGATCGGCATTGGTTTCTCGCAACGCAAGTCGCCGAAATAGAAAAATACAAGATTCAGACATGTCAGGATTTTGTGGATCTCGCCGGCATGCTCGAACGCGGCGAAATAGTCCTGGTGCCTGCTGTCACGCAGAACTACATACTACTCGGGGTTGGCGAGAACGCAGATGATGATGTGTTCAGCAGGTATGAAGACGATCACACTATCGAATTGTACAGCGACGCGCAGCTCAGCGACGCCTACCAGCGACTCGAGCAGAATCGAAAGCAGCTGAAGTCGCAGATTACTACGTTACAATCCCAGACGGCGAAGCTCACAAAACGGCAGCGCACAAAACGAAGCGAGCTTCAAAAACAGATTGGTGGACTTCAGCAACAGTTGAAGTCTACCGAAGACGACAAAGCACGCCTCAATCGTTTCTACGGTCAACCGGACAACCGTAAGCAGCTAATGCACGATTATGAGTCGCTACAGACGCTCGCGCGAAGCTTCGCCGGACGCTCTTACAATCTCGACAGTTCGTCTGACCGCGAAGCATTGAAGGTTAATATGCTCCGGTCACTGAGACCTGAGGCATTCAAAATCATGGAAGAGATAGCGGTGGCTTACCATCAACAGTTTGAGCGTCCATTGCCGGTAAGCTCGCTCATAAGGCCGGAACAGTATCAACATACCTTACGACGGATTAATCGCAATGCCATACTCATTGAGACGCCGCCTCACTCGACGGGTCTCGCATTCGACATCGACTATCGCTATATGAGCGGTGCCGAACAAACCTTCCTAATGAGCGAGCTCGCCCGTTTGAAGAATGAAGGACGTATCGAAGTCCTTCGCGAACGCAACGCGAATTATCACGTGTTTGCTTTCGTAAATGGCAGTCGACCGACTGACGAACTGATCGCTGCCTCACTCGATCAGGCGAGCGAGCAGGGTCAGGAAGCGCACCACGCGAAAGCGGAGCCTAAGCGCGGCAAGTCCGCAAAGATAAAGAGCAAGACGCATAAGACTAAGACGCGTACTACGAAATCGAAGGCAACGCGGCACCGCCGCCGATAGTTACTTGGGTGTCTTCATTCGTGTTAGTTCATGTGATTTCGTAGATCGCGTCATAACGGACGATCCACGAAATCACACGAAATCACACCAATAAAAACCTAATGGTAATCCGAGTTTTAAAACAGTCTCTAAAGCTTGGGGAGAATGAGAGGTTGAATCTGGAGAGCTGTTGCGGGATTTGCAGAGATGAGTAAAAAGGATATTTCAAGAGAGTTGTTGCGGGATTTGCAGAGACGAGTAAAAACGATATTTCAAAGTGGGCGTCGAACCGTGAGCGTCTTTGATGCATCACAGTAAACGCCCCCCGACACCAAGCCTCACCTAAGGACGAAATTGGAACAGTCATGGAGAATGGAAGAATTCATATTGTTATTGTTGTGGCTGCGCTAGTGGCTGTAATAGTTGGAGTATCGTTTGGCGCCCGTAGCCAATCACAATCGTCGACAGCGACATCCACGTCGACTGTTAAGCCCACCGTCCGCATTACGGAGAAAGCCAACATCTCAACTTTATCGCCAGCTTTTGTGGAGGCCGCTGAGCAGAACGCTATTCTAAAGAATGATCTGAGCTGGATATTTGGTGGAAAACAACAGCGTGGTTGGTACCTGTACGATCCGTTGATACGGCAGACCTTAGATATCGACAACGAGTCGCCAACAACTGATTTCGCCGCCGCGCTCTCGCTCTGGCAAAGACGAACGGGTTTGCCCTCAGACGGTGTGCTTAATGAAGACACAATGATGGCGTTGATCTCTAACTGGCAAATTAACCGCCTCAAAAATCGCGCTCCCGCTACCCCGGAACAATTGCTAACGGTGTCGGCCTCCGAATTCTACGATTCCGCGCGCTTACCTGAATTGCGTCAGGTTGAGCGCAATACCTATGCGGCTTACAAAGAGATGCTGGCCGCTGCGCTTGCTGATCCGTCCTTGAAACTTGAACATACTGCGTCGGGTGAATTGGCGCCGGAAGAGAAATACTTCAAGATCATTTCGGCGTTTCGTTCTCGTGACTATCAGGAAGAACTGCGGAGAAAATCGCCGAATGCGGGTAGTGCTGGACTCGCGGTCAATAGCCCACACTTCACTGGTCGTGCGATGGATATTTACGTGGGTGGCGATCCAGTAGATACCAACGACTCAAATCGCGCCATTCAAGTCAACACGCCTGCTTACAAATGGCTCGTTCAGAACGCGCCCCGGTATGGCTTCCGCCCTTACTTCTACGAACCATGGCACTGGGAATACGTTAAGTAGCTCCGTCAACGTGCCGGCCAGCGCCACGGCGGCACATCAAGTTCGTCAGTGTCAACAATCTTTGTTTCGCCGAACTGCTTTTGTAGTTCGATGAAGTTGCACTCTTTTTTCTTCTGGAGCGTGGAAATCAGTTTTGGCGCGTGCGTAACCACAAATACTTGAGATCGCTCAGCAGCGCTCGCAATCAGTCGGCCCAGCGCCGGTAATAGGTCTGGATGCAAACTTGTCTCGGGTTCATTCAATACTAGTAATTCGGGTGGCCTGGGAGTCAATAGAGCGGCAACCCACAGTAAGTAACGAATCGTTCCGTCGGAAAGCTCTGCGGCCTTCAGCGGTCTAAGAAGGCCGTGCTGAGTCATCGCGATTTCAAAGCGGCCCTCGGTGTTTTCGACGGTTACCTGCGAACCAGGAAATGCATCAGAGATCGCGTGGTCCAATGCCGTTGGATTTCCAATCTCTCGGATTGTCTGCAACGCTGCGGCCAGATCCGCGCCGTCATTACTCAGCACAGGAGTGTGAGTACCGATTTGTGGCAACCGTGCCGGCGCATCCACATCGGTGCGGAAGTGATCATAGAAGCGCCATGAGCGGATCTGCTCGCGAAGCGCTAACATCTCCGGCGCGTTTCGTGGATCCGCGAATTGGGTCATCATGCTGTCGAAGCTAGACAGCTGATATGACACTACCGCCCATTCACCATCTTCCCCCTTTGTTCGGACGACGCCTTCATGCCGGTCAACCAACATTGAGGCTGGCCGCAACAGAGGACCACTCCAGATGCATTCGCGCTTAATCTCTGGATCAAGCGCGAACGCCGATATACTGGGAGTTGGCAGCCCCAGATCGATCGCGTAACCGAACGTATCTCCAGCGAACCCAAGCCGCAAATTGACCGGCTCTTTTCGAACAGTTCCCTGCACCGGATGTTCACCACGCTTTACCGATCGACCTAAAGACTCTGGTCCGGCCCAAAGTGTCGACTGTAGTCCGCCTTCACGAGCAAGCGAAGTTATTACGCCGCCTTGAGCTGTTTCACCCAACAGACGGAGTGCTCGATACACACTCGACTTACCGCTGCCGTTAGGACCAGTAATTAGATTCAGGCCTTTCAGCGGAACTATCAGATTGCGAAGCGAACGATAATTTGCGATTGCTAACGTGGTGAGCATTAGTAATAGGATAGGCCGCCAATTCAGTACTCCGACGTATCCGGGTAGCAAATGGCCAAGCGTTGCCCGCCACATTGTGTCTTGGCCATTTGCTACGGCGAACGGTACTGCATAGCACTTAGAATTTCGGCTTAGCGACGAAGGCCTTTTGGGAAAGCATCTGCAATCGCATTCAACTCAGTACCGTGTTCGAGCCATGCCTTTAATCCCGCAAGCACCCAGGTAAAACCGCCCTTCGAATCCAAAGCATCATGGACGACTTTGTCGCCGTCTCCCTGAAAGCCAGAGTTGATAATCGTGACGTAGGTAGTATTGTTTTCAAAGGGCTCGAAAAGCCATTCAACCTTAGTCATTGCTTCATGGTTTCCCCATTCGACGACGATTCTTCGGTTGTCTTCGATCTCTTTTACCTCCACGTCAACGGAGACGTCGTACATTTCCCAAGTCCAGACGATGTGCTTGCCCGGCTCTAAACGTCCCGTACTCTTCGTAAACCAAAATTTCCGGGTGATTGTCGGATCGATGAAGGCTTGGACGACTTCCGCTGGTGGCTTACGGATGAGTATCCCTGCCGTCGCTATCGGCGGTTGTGTCAGTTGAAGGTTCGCCATAATTCCCCCCTCTGTTCCCTCTAGATTTGCGGATGAAGTTAGTAGATGCTATCTACAACATCAACTGTCCTCCATTAATTTCGATGGTCTCTCCCACAACATAGCTCGCGGCATCTGACGCTAAGAATGCTATTACAGTCGCGCATTCCATCGGAGTTCCAACGCGACCCAGCGGAATCATGGAAACAAAATTCCTGATCATTTCCGGAGTGGAGAACACTTCATGAAACGGTGTGTCGATAACACCAGGGGAAACAGCATTGACTCGTACGCCGTGAGGACCGAGTTCTTTCGCAAGTGATTTCGTGAACGTGATGACGCCGGCCTTCGCAACGGAATACGCACCCGCGCCCGGACCTCCGCCCGTACGGCCAGCTATCGAAGCGACGTTTATGATAGCTCCCGACTTCCGTGCGATCATCGAAGGCGCAACAGCTCGCGAACAGAGCATTGCACTCCGCAGGTTCAGATTCATCACCTCGTCCCAACGATCTTCAGTAATTTCATTGATGCCCTGCCGCTCGATAAGCGAACCAGCGTTGTTAACCAGAATGTCTAATGGTCCCAACTCATCCGAAGTGCGTCGCACAAGCGTGTCGATATCGGCTGCTTGTCGAACGTCAGCTTTGACGATCGCTGTTTTACAACCCTTCGCTGCAATGGCATCGCGGACAGTTTCCGCGCCCTCTTGATTGCGGTAATAACCGATCCCTACCAATGCACCTAAATCGGCAAACACCATTGCAGTCGCTGCACCAATGCCAGACGACGCGCCGGTGATGAGCGCAACTCTTCCAGAAAGGTCCAAATAATTTTTCATTTGATTACGCCGAAGATTTATGTTGGTTCGTTGACAATGGCCGAATAGTTCCACCCAGAACAAAGAGAACAGCGGTGCCAAACAATGGAAGGAGGGCCGCAATAATCAGGATAGGAGTGTAGGAAAAATGATCAACGACCCATCCCGTCGTCAGGACGTACAGAACAGCGCCTATACCAGCTCCGACTCCGCCGAGGCCAGCGACCGATGCCACACTATCTTCAGGGAAGAGATCACTTGGCAACGTCTGCACGTTGTTAATCCAACTTTGGAATCCAAAGGTTACAAGACTTATGTAGCCAAGCGAGACCATCGCGTTCGTGGTAAGTGCCGCAGGAATACCTGCGGTCATTAATAATGCTCCTAGCAACACAACAGATTTTCGCGCTCGGTTAGTACTCCAACCCCTGGCTATAAGATTTCCCGACAACCAGCCTCCGACGAGGCTACCCGCATCGGCCGTAACAAACGGGACCCACGCAAACATACCAATCTTCTTTAAGTCGAACCCCCGCGCGTTATAGAGATATAGCGGAAGCCACGTGATGTATAGCCACCACACAGGATCAGTTAAGAAGCGCGAGAGAACAATGGCCCAGGTTTGAGGGAATTTCAACAATTCGAACCAGCTCAACGTGGCATTACTCGTCTGCTCTCCCTGGCCTTCTTTAATTAATGCGTATTCTTCGGCGGTGATTGCTCGATGCTTCTCGGGGCTTTCATAAAAGAGAAGCCAAAGCATGAGCCATATAAAACCAAGGGCACCCGTCGCAAGAAAAGTCGCTTGCCACCCGAAGGTCAGTTGGAGCCAAACAATCAGTGGAGGGGCCAAGATCGAACCGATGCACACACCGCTGTTGAAGATCCCCATACCCAACGCTCGTTGTCGACGAGGAAACCATTCAGCTATTACCTTTGCAGCGCCCGGCCAATTCCCGGCTTCACCCAAACCAAGAATAAAGCGGAAAAAACTAAGGCTCACGAATCCTCTGGCAAAAGCATGAGCAGAAGCAGCAAGCGACCAGACGAGAATCGACAGAGTAAAGCCTCGGCGCGGGCCGATTCGATCATAGAGTTTCCCGGAAAGTCCCTGGCTAGCGGTGTACGCGACAAGAAACCAGGTGGTAATACTGGCAAACTGCAAATTAGTTAATTTGAGTTGTGTGGTGATTACAGGACCTAGAATGGAGATCGTGAGGCGGTCAATAAAGTTAATTAGCGTAGCAAGAAAAACGAGACCTGCGATCCACCAACGCAAGCCGGAAATCGTAACGCCCGCACGCTCACTCGTTGCGAGATGTACCCGCGTAGGCTGTAGCTCAAATGTCCTCACAGGATCCTTCATTTTGTGAAACTCACGCCTTCGTAAGGTGCTGGCGCAGTTTTACCCTGGTTCCCTTTAGTAGGTACGTTGTGGTTCCCTTTAGTAGGCACGTTGTGGTTCCCTTTAGTAGGCACGTTGATGGAACTGTGCAACGTGATACTGGGAGCGCGGACGTCCTCGTCCGCAATGCGACGAAGTCGCACAGATCCATTCGCTTCGCTCATTGCGGACGAGGACGTCCGCGCTCCCAGTATCACGTTACACAGTTCCATCAACGTACCTACTAAAGGGAAGCTACTGCGGCTGTCGAAAGCCTGCCGCATACAACGTTGTAGCCGGCCAGAGGTGATACCGATCCTGGACCACAGTTATGGCGAGGATCCTTATATTCCCGTTGTCTGGCAGCGTGACCTCGTGCACGCCAGCCGGAAGATCGACAGCATACAAAAATAGGTACGTTGGTATGTACGGCTGATTACCGTCGGGCGCATGTCGATGCGTTCCTACAAATGCAATTTCATCACGCTTCACAAACGAAGGTTTGATCTGATCGATGCCGCTGACAGCTCCTGTTGTCGCGTCATAACTAACAACAAGATCAGCCTGAATAGCGTCCGCAGCCCATGTTTGCCCACGTGTCATTGGCGCAATGGAAACTCCATGCAATTGCCGGGGTTCCTTTAGACGACTATCCCACTGACCGACTGGACCCTGCCATTCACGAATGACAATCCTCTTCGCCGTCGACCCTAATTTGAATGTGGCTTCCTGATCTCCATTGACCGCGGCCGCGACGATATACATCCGATTATGTGGGCTGCGAGGCAAACGCAATTGTTCACCCTTCGGTACGAGGGCGTTGAGTTGTGATCGACCGCTTGGACCAAACTTGAACGGAATTCCATTCAGCAGTAGCTGCGTAGGAAACTGTTCAGCAACGAAGGTTTGGCGCTTGCCATCGAAATCACCATCGCTGCGATCACCGTCTGCGGAAACTCCATCGAGATTGAAGGGCAGCTCCACCGCACTCGAGCTTATCCGGATCGGCGTGTTGCGTGATTGTAGACGCAGTGCGAAGGTACGGGGCTGATATGGTTTCAGTTCGATGGCCACGCTCTTTCCGCCGGCGAGCGCGCCTACTTCTTCTTCCGCGGCGTTTATCTCTCTTACTGTCTTAATTGGAGCTGCAAACGTTAAGACCGTCTTGCCAGGTCGTCCATAGCGTTCCTGAACTCGCAATACAATCTCGTCGGAATCTTCAGCCCTTTTCAGCGCAGACACTCCGATTTGGTCGTCTGATCCGGTGACCGACAACAGAGAAAACGTTCGCCCCAGCGTGCCGGCATGAGGTTCCGTTTGAAATGCAACTAGCGGTTGATTGAGTTTAGCCGCCTGCTGCGGTATGCGTCCGGCGCGCCAATCTCCGCGATGTCCGGCCACCGAAAAGACAAACCGATGCCGCCCTAGATCGTTGCTGCTTTGATATGGGTAAGCGCGCGCTTTCGCGGTGTGGAGTAGCGTAAGGCGAAGAACATTATCTTGCGGTTTGTCCCAACCATACTTGCTGTCATTTAGAATTGCCGCACCAAACGTGCCACTAACATCAGTAAGATCCGCCCATTTCTGCGCGGGCACTTCGTAATGTTCGGGTGTGTTGTTGCCACGTTGGATCGTACCGAGTCCGAGATCGTAGGTCGCCTTCGGATTTGCAGCGACAAATGGAAACGAAGCTTTAAGTAGTGAATTTGGTGACCTCCAGTCGATCAAGTTCTCAACATCAACGCGGTCGCCTCCTTCCATCAACGTTACTCGCTGGACGAACGTCGACCCAGCGGCGTGCCTTGTAACTTCAATCGCTGCGCGAACTGGTCCACGCTCCACCACACGAATCGTGGGTGAAGAAAGGTATTCGCGAGGTTTTGAATTCACGGTGTCCCACAAAATCCGCCACGCGGGCTTGTCTGGTGATGGATCGTTGCGCAGTTCGAGTCTGATTGGCTCCTTTAACAATTCCCGTTGAATTTCTTTATCAAAGATAGAAGAAATGTCGCCGTTAACATCCAACTTGACCCGGTATCGCACATTCTCAAGGCTCGACTCCGATACCCGAACAGAAGACGTTGCAGATTGTTCGGATGCTGCTGGTTTCACTTCAAACACTTTGAAGCCCACCGAGGGCACATCCGCCAGGAATAGAATGCGTGCCTTGTTTCCTTCGGTGTAAAGGACCTGAGCAGGTAGATCTCGACCGCCGCGACGATCAATCACACGGACCGCAGGAGGCGCAGAATTAGCAAACTCTACCGTGGCCTCCACAACGTCCTGTCGCTGCATTGAGGTTGGATTGTAAACAACGAGAGGAATGCCATTCGTTCGGGTGTCGAGTGATGCAGCAACCGCAGAAACTGAACTGGTCAACACGCCGGCGAACTGGTTGGCAGATACGAGTTCATCGTTCCATGAGAATTGATATGCCTGAGGAATTGAAGTCCCGGTCAAGTCGTCATGAAACTGATGCCACAGGAAACGGATCCACGCTTCGCGCAGTCTCTCGCCCGGATAAGGCAGACCCGCCACGAGTGTCGCAGCAACGCTGGAGCGTTCAGCGGCGTCGGCGAGTATTTCATTTTCTCGATTGAAGCGTTTCATCGCCGCCTGCGATGTGTAGCAGCCAACGCCATGAGTTTTCATGGTTAACTCGCCTTCATATTCGGGCAATGCGGCCTTCTCTTGCGACGTCAGGTCGCGAGAAACCTGATCGGATGATGTATTTCTAACCTCGACGGTGCCCGCCGGATTCCCTATCGCCTTTTCCAACCACTCTACAGACTGTTCATCCGGTGCCCCACCGATATCGCCTGTACCAAAAAGGCGAACGCCAACCTTGCGTCCGTCACCAATCGATGTGAGATCGTTAGACCACTTCGGATCCACTGAGATATCACTTGTTATCTTGGTCACATAGTCGCCCGGATTTAGCACGGCTATAACGGTACTTCCATCCACGCCTTTCCAGCGTCCCACCGGAAACGGAATGCCATACGATGATCCCCATGTAAGCTTCTGCGTGGTGAATCCGGTTAGACCACAATGTGTAGCAATCGACGGAAGGGCGAAACCAAAGCCGAAACAATCCGGAAGGTATACGTCCCGACTGGTCTTTCCGAATTCGTGACGGAAAAACCAATTCCCATATAACGCTTGACGCATTAGTGACTCTGGAGACGGGACGTTAACGTCAACGGCGTTAATAAAGGAGCCTGACAGTTGCCAACGTCCACTGGCGACATAATTCTTCAGCGTGGGCCAAGCCTCCGGGTGGTATTCCTTGAACCACATGTAATGGATGGCACCCTCATAATTAAACCTGTAGTTTGGGAACCGCTCAAAACGTTTGAAGTTCTGGAAGAAAGTATTTGGAACAAACTCGCGGATGGTATCCTGCACAGTCCAGTTCCATTGTGAATCGAGATGAGAGGTGCCGATGACGTAGAGAACCGGTTTATGAGTTCCATCGCGTTCAGCGATGGTCTGTTGAGTGAGAACCGGGATTGTAATGATCAGGATAAGACAGACAATCGACGGGAGTCGTTTAATAGACATGACATATCATCATCGTCAGCGACATGGTCTCAAGTCGCGGCCCATGAAGTCAGTACCACCTCGCGGTAGCGGGTGGGTGCGAAGCCGTTTTAATGTCCGATACGCTTTAGAGCCTCTTGCAAAACTCGGGTCCGCTCATCTAAGAGGCCTTGAGAGGCTTCGCACCCACTCCGATCCACGAATTCACACGAACTGACACGAAGTAAGACCAAGAGTGCTTTGTGTTTATTTCGTGTGGTTTCGTGGATCGTTCTTCTGCGCGAAAAAAAGATCCACGAATTCACACGAACGCCTACCGCGAGGTGGTCCTGACTCCATGCCAGAGATCTGAGTTTTGCAAGAGCCTCTTTAGCTTGTCGTTGAGCTTGCTAGTGCTCAACCTAAGAGAATTGCGTCAACCAACCTGTCGTCGACATGCGCGAAATTCCAGCTGATGGTACTTGAATATATGCCAAGAAAACGACAAGCTAAAGCGTATCGGACATTAAAACCGCTTCGCACCCACCCGCTACCGCGAGCTGGTACGGACCTCATATTTAGAACAGCAACTTCAACGACAGCTGAATCTGTCTGGGAAAGTTCAATTGGTTATTACCTATACAGCCATACCCGTCACACGATCCAGGGGCACCGGCGGGTGCTCGATCGGGTCTGGGCGTGATGGCCGAATTCGGATTCGCCGTGCTTGGGCCACCAAAGATCGGTGTATTTGTAACATTAAATGCCTCTGCTTTGAACTGCAGTCTCCAGTCTTCACGAAGAGCGAATTGCTTCGACAGCCCGACAGATAGCTGCGGTCTCCACGACGCGCGAATGTAGCTTACTCGCGGTACTGACGTAATCGGAGCATACGGGTTCACGCCTTGAATACTAGTGAAGCATCCGGGGCTTTCATTATAGAGCCACTGCCCATAGTTCTGTTGAGCAGGCAATAGACTCGGATGAGCCGGACAATTGAAATTGAACGTGTTAGGCAACCCGATTGGCGAGCCAGACTGATGGTGAAAGATCCAATCGAACTTCCAATCGTTCAGCATTTGTCCTAGAAATCCACTTGCCTTCTGAGCCACTAAACCACCTTTACCAATCGGTAGTCCCCATGTACCGCTGAAGGCAAAGGCGAATGGGCGATCAGTGTTCGATACAGCGTAAATGGGATTAGTGTCCTGTCGACCGCCTCCATTGCCATTAACACTCGGCGCAGTCGCGTTGAGAAATCCGGTGGCGCCCATGTCTCTCGAGTACGTAAATGAGGTCAGGAAACTAAGACCCTTAACCAACACACCTCCTCCCGAAAGTCTCTTCTCTGCTTTCACAATTAAAGAATGATAGTTCGAATAACCAACCGGTTCGGTAAATGAAAATAGTTGGTTCCAAAATTCAGGAAACGCAGTCATCAACAGCTTTACCCGAACATTTTGAGCACTGCCCAATGGACTTGCTTTGTAGCTGGCAATAAAAGCTTCAGGCTGACCCGTAAGATTCACGCGCTGCCAGAAGAAAGGATTGGGAACTGATTGCTCCAGAAACGGACACGCGAGTGTGCTGGGATTCTGATCGACGAACGTCTTGCACTGGTCTAACTGATCATTCGTGAGATGGTTCATTTGCGTTCCTACACGAATGTCTTTGCTGCGACTTCCGACATAGGAGATATCGACAACAATGTGTCCCGGAATCTCTCTTTGAATTCCAAACGAGAACTGTTGTACCTGCGGAATCTTGCGGGTGCGCTGATCGAAATTCTGATTGTTTCCGACACCCGACAGCAACTCGAGCGAATTCCCAACCGGCAAGACAACGCCATTCGGATACGGAATGCCTGAATTGAAGAAACCACATGTACCTGGCGCACCACTCGTACAACCTGATGGCAGAGTTGTGTCCAGAGAATTACCGATAGTGAATGGCGTGTTTTGCGTCCATGTCGTATTGCCACCCAGTTCTCTCGCTACGGCATAAAACATTCCCCAGCCTCCGCGAAGCACCGTCTTTGAGTTGAGAGCCCACGCGACACCAACTCTCGGTTGCCAATGATCCCATTGCGTGTCGTAGGGAGCCAGTTCGTCGCTAGAGAAACGAAACCCACCCTTGATCGGGTTCGCCATTGCCGCACCGTTGGGAAGTACGTTGTTGGCTGGGATCGTGATTAACCTCCCAATCGGATTATCGACACCGTAATCAAAGCCCGCGTTCAGTTTATGGAAGCGTTCCTGAGGAGAAAGCTCGGCATCCCATCGCAGACCGAGATTGAGCGTTAGGTTGTGTCGAATCTTAAAGTCGTCCTGGAAGTAAAATCCGAAATAGGGGTAACTCTCATAGACATCGTAGGAAAAATCAACGCTTCCACCATTTGGATACCCGAGAAGGAGTTCCGCTAATCCGGCACCGTCGTTGTTATTCACTCCCGGCCTTTGTCTTGTGAAGTTCTGGCCGAAAGTGAAGTTGCCATTTGGATTCCCGAGAATGAAGCCCGGAATGGCGTGCAAGAGCATAAACTGTGCGCCGTAATGCAAACTGTGTCGACCTTTCGTTTGGCTAAGGGATGGAGAAACGTCGTACGTCTCATACATCAACGCCTCTGTCGACTGGTTCACGGAATTGCCAATTATGTCTTCAAAGCCAGCCACAGAAATCTGTGGCGCCCAATTGCGCGTTACGGTTGTGATTAGGCCTTGACGAACAGGCATGGTGAGACCGAGATCCTGGTCTTCTAGTTCGGCTAAGCCTGCGGCGACGGCGCCATTCGCAGTTGTTTTGTAAGAGCGATTCCATGACACACGCAAATCGCCAAACAGCGTCGACGTAAACGTCCGTGTTAAGTCGAGGACAATAGTGTGATTCGAACGGTAATTCAGATCTCCCCGCATTGCTGGCCCATCAAAACCATTCGTGCTTCTCGATTCCGTCCCGTCCCAATGCGCAAACATCCCATAGAATTTTGTTTTGTTGCTGAAGTTGTGGTCGATTCGAATAATGGGTTGGTTGTACTCGTAGTTGCCAGGATTTGTTGATACGAAATTATTTGTCTCGCCTGTGCCGCTGTTCGGCAAGGGGTACAAGCCGAGGATCTTCCTACCGATCGCGCTAACTCGATTCGGCGGAATCACGTCAAGTTTTCCGTTCCATTGGAATCTTGCCCTCACCGCGCAGGTTCCATTTGCATTCTTGGTTACGCACGTCAATGGATCGAAAATGCCGTTGCGGGATCCAGGCACGAGCGCAACATACCTGCTCAAGTCGACGCTTCCATCGGGTTGCAGTCGAACATCCGCGGCCGGCGTGCTTCTGGTAATGCCGTTCGGCAAAACCTCTCTCCATCCTTCAAAGCTAAAGAAAAAGTAACTATTGGCAAGCTTCGGAATCGGACCACCAATCGTTCCACCAAACTGATGTTGATTGTGCGCCTGCCTGGTTTGTCTTGTGGCGTTTAGTTGGAAGGTGTTTGCATCGAGAATTCTGTTTCGCCAGAAATCAAAAGCGGTTCCATGGAATTTCGCTGACCCACTCTTCAAGATCGTGTTTATCGTGCCACCTCCGGCGCGCCCATATTGCGCGTCGTAAGTATTCGTCATGATCTTGAATTCCTGAACAGCATCGACGTTCGGTGAAATCTCCCACTGGCCTGTGTTCGTGCTCGTCTGCTGCGTTATCGGTGCCCCGTTCAGAGTGAACTGGTTATAGAGTCCCTGCACACCATTGATGACATACTGATTTGTTTCATCCCAACCTCGAGTACCAGAGAAGCCACCTGGACCGAAAGTCGTCTGCGTAAACTTCACGCCTGGAGTCAGGTTCAGCAACATGTAAACCTGACGTCCATTAAGTGGCAGGTTCTGCACTTTCTCGGGATCCATAATCGTACCGCCCGAGGCGTCAGCAGAATTTATGAGCGCATTTTCCGTCTGAACCAATACCGTTTCAGATACTGAACCAATTTCCAAAACAATGTTCAGGTTGATTTTGGCAGCGACCTCTACAACGACACCGCGTCTTTCCTCTTTTTTGAAACCCGAGGCTTCAACGGTGATTGTGTATGTTCCTGGCTGCACTAGTGGGATTGAGAAATTCCCGCCATTGTTTGTTTTTGCGGTATACGACTGCTGCGTCCCCTCTTTTGTGACTAACACGACCGCACCGGGCACGACCGCACCCTGCGGGTCGGTCACTTGCCCCACGATCAAGCCGCGAAATTCCTGAGCCTGGACCAAAACCGCTGACAAGACCAGCAGCAAACATGCTGCAAAGATTATGGATGGGACCTGAAGTTTAATTCTGGCCATGAAACGACCCTCCCTTCACCAAATCAAATCGCCTCAAGTTGGAAAAATGTGCTCCTGACGCGCAAGTACGTGCGCCAGAAAGTATTGGCGGAAGAATTGCTGCTGAGCTAAAATGCGGGCACACTTCTAGGCCGCTTCTTCCTTGCATCAACGAGTAAGAAGACTGCGATGGCAGTTATGAAGGAGCCGTCCGTTTCGCGTTGACTCGGCAGGGGAGAATGAGCGAATCCCCAGCCTCCCTCTTCGGTAATCCGAACGTGAGTTGTTTATGAGCAATCGGAACGCAAAAGTCTTTCCGAAGTCTTGGGAAAGTTTTGGTAAAGTTCTGGGCACGCGCGGTTGATCCTGATCAACAATGAGCCAAATCGTTCGACATCTTTACGAGTTTGGTCCTTTCCGGCTTGACGCCACTGAACGGCTGTTGTTACGGGGTGAGGAGCACGTACCTCTTACGCCGAAGGCGTTTGAAACGTTACTTGTCCTCGTGGAACACGGGGGTCACGTTATCGAGAAGAACGAACTGATGAAGAAGGTGTGGCCGAACACCTTCGTCGAGGAGGTGAATCTCGCAAAAAATGTATCCTCCCTAAGAAAAATCCTGGGGGGCGAACAATCAGAGCAACACTATATTGAGACCATTCCGAAACGAGGTTATCGATTTGTGGCGGGCGTTCGTGAGGTCTGGGCGGAAGAGACGTCGCCCGACGTTCACATCTCAATATCGCCCACAAGCAATGACAGAAACTCGCCAATTAGCTCTGGTAACGGGTCGACCGAATTCAGTCGCCTGGGTTTAGCGTCAAGCGATGAAACGAATTGGCGTTCTTTCGTCAAGATTGTCACCTTCCCATTAGTTTTCATTTTTGGCGCGGCCATCGCCCTGGGGCTTTGGGCGTTTCTAATTCGGCAGAAACCAAAACCGTCCACACCACTATTTAATATCACTCCAGTTACCAGCCTGGCGGGCAGCGAAGATCAGGCTGCGTTTTCTCCTGACGGGAAACAGATCGCTTTTGTCTGGGATGGAGGAAATGAAGATAACAGCGACATTTACGTAAAACTATTAGGCGCCGACCAACCGCTTCGTTTGACCACGAGTGCGGCAGCTGACACTGACCCGACGTGGTCTCCAGATGGACGCCACATTGCGTTTCTCCGTCAGTTCGCGAAAAGCGGAGGTCTATTTGTTATTCCGTCGTTGGGTGGTGCCGAGCGCAAGTTAGTGGATGTCTTTCCTTATCGGCCCGTCATTATTGGAAATACTCTAAGTTACTCGCCAGACGGAAAGTTCCTCGTGGCGCCCGATAAGAACTCTCAGGAAGAACCGTTCAGTATTTTCAGAATTGCTGTGGACTCCGGGGAGAAGACCAAACTCACGTCAGCACCCGCAGGCTCAGTCGGCGACCTCTTTCCGGCCTACTCGCCGGACTCCAAAACACTCGCGTTCGTAAGATCGGTCAGCATTGCAGCGGCGGATATATACCTGCTCAGCCAGGGTGCGTCGGAACCAAAGCGCTTAACGTTCGACAACGCATCGATCAGGGGGTTGACCTGGACTTCTGATGGCAAGGAGATCGTCTTTGCTTCGCGGCACGGCGGTAGCAATTACGGTTTGTGGAAAGTTTCTACTGTAGACGGAGTACTCGAGCGTCTTACGACGAACGAGCGGGATATCTACAGTCCCAAGATTTCTCAACAGGGAAATCGCCTGTCGTATACGCAGTCAATGAGTGATGCGAACATCTGGCAGTTCGACCTGGGAAAGAGTCGTGGTCACGAATCCCAGTCACACAAGGTGATTGCGTCTACTCTCGAAGAGAACGGTCCTCAATATTCGCCGGATGGTACGCGAATCGTCTTCGCGTCTCGTCGTTCGGGTAGCTTTGAGATTTGGCTGTGCGACGCGGATGGAGCAAATGCGCGACAGCTCACAAACATTGGAGGCGCACTTACCGGTACGCCGCGCTGGTCACCCGACAGTCGACAAATAGTTTTCGATTCGTGGCTTGGCGGTACTGCTGCGATTTACGTTATCAATGCAGATGGGGGCGCCGCACGTCGGCTAACCTTCGATGGGGATGAGGACGTCACACCAAGTTGGTCACACGACGGGCGTTGGATCTACTTCGGCTGCACCCGTAGCGGCAGTATGCAGATCTGGAAAACTCCAGTTGGAGGCGGCCCCGCTCTTCAGATCACACAACACGGCGGCTTTGAAGGTTTTGAGTCTGCGGACGGCCAGTACTTCTACTACGCAAAGGGACGGGCCATGCCTGGAATTTGGAGAGTACCGGTCGATGGAGGTGAAGAGACTCTGGTTCTAGACCATCATCAAGCAGGCCTGTGGCGTTATTGGGCTGTTACGGATAAAGGAATCTACTTCGCTACGGCTGAAACGGCGTCGCATCCGCTAATCGAGTTCTTTAACTTCCAGACGAAGAACATCACCACGGTTGCGAAGGTGAATAGGTCACTCTTTAAAACTGATCCAGGGTTGGCGGTTTCACCCGACGGCCAATCATTGCTAATCGTGCAGATGGATCAAAAAGGCAGCGACATAATGCTGATGGAGAATTTCCGTTGAAGCAACGCAAATGAAACGAACGCGTTTCGCTTCTGACCTGCAACTGATCGAAATTGATGCCACGGCCTCGTCCCAATTGCTCGTCAATTAGTTCCTGATGCAACGACACAAAACTAATTGCCAGTTTTGTCGGGAGGAGCAGGCAAACACAGGAGCAGGAAAAGACAGCAGCAGGGGCACGAGGCAGGAGCGCCAAACTATCCTGCTCCCGCGTGGTGCCCCTGCTCCTGTTTTTGCCTGCTCCCGCCTGCTTCCCCTGCTCCTTATTACTCCGGTCTCTGGCGGCACTGAGCCTCAAAGTCGTCTGGGCCGAACACCTGACGAACTTCTGTCTCACCTTCCCAGCCTGGCCAATGATCTCTATGAAGCTCCATAAACTTCACCGTCGCGTCGATCATCTCCTGCTTCGAATTCACCTCAAAGATGGCGAAGCCTCCGACAACTTCTTTGGTCTCAGCAAAGGGGCCATCAAGCACCAGAATTTTGCCGTTAGCAAGCCGAACGCGGTTGCTAATTGCCGTTGGGGCCAATCCGCCAGCCTGCAACAGCGCGCCTGTTTTGGATGCATCTTCGCTAAGCTTTGCCATCTCCTCCATAAGCTTTGGCGGTGGAGCGCCACAGTTCTCGGCAGACTTTACCAGGGTCATAAATCGCATCACTTAATCTCCTTCACTTTTGTATTCTCAGCCCGGGTTTTGAATAATTAGCACTTTCCCAAGCTCTATCCCTAAATCGAACGAGAAATAACGAGATCGACAACCGCGAAATTTTCTTCACGTGTTAAATTGTGAAAACCGACGGCCAGCGATAGTTCTGTTCCCATAGCGACGCCTGGACAATGCAAATGAAGCCCATCTCAAAGACGGCATTCTACTGTTGTGGCGTACGGATGCTGGACGCTGAGCGCAGCAACTCAGTGTGTGGCGACATTTATGCCAAGTCGTTCATGAACACCGAAGGGCTGCGGATCCTCGAAACGTTCAAAGACGAAACAAGGCCGAACAGCTCCAACATTGCGCGGCACCGAATCATTGACGATCTGCTGCGGAATGAACTTCGCACGCATCCAGATCTGGGCATCGTGATTATAGGTGCGGGATTTGATAGCCGAGCCTACCGGCTCAAAGGTGGGACGTGGGTGGAACTCGACGAACCGCACGTGATCGCTTACAAGAACGAACGGCTTCCTGCTTCAGCTTGTGAAAACGAACTTCACCGGATTCCAATCGACTTCTCGACCGAGTCAGTTGAACAAAAGCTTTCCTCTTTCACAAACTTCCGCTCGGTAGTGATTATCATCGAGGGTGTCTTCATGTACCTCGATGAAGAAGTGATCCGGCAATTGCTTCAGACATTGCGACGGCTCTTTCCACAACACAAGCTCATTTGCGATCTAATGAGCAGGAAGTTCTTCGAGAAGTACGGTCGAACAGTCCATGAAAAACTTACCGGCATGGGTGCATCTTTTAAATTCACGGCCGACAATCCTGCGAAAATATTTCTCGAGAATGGCTATCGTCGCAGCAGAATGATTTCCATCACTGAAAGAGCGATGGACTTCTCGTCGAAAAAGGTTCCGAAGATTATCTTAAAGACATTCTTTCGCAGTCTGACAAATGGTTACGCGATTTATGTGTTCGAGACTCGATAATTCCCGCCGATGCCAGCGAGAGACTGTTACTCTAAATAGCTTTGCCTCAAAAGTCGGATCTAGCTCGAGGCAGGAGTGTTTTGGTTCGTGTTGGTTAGTGTGACTTCGTGGATCGTCTTTAGTTTTCTGGACAAAAGGAACGATCCACGAAGTCACACGAACTAAACACGAAACTCGT
>DATBSH010000225.1:0-20320 GCA_036559885.1 Pyrinomonadaceae bacterium | reverse complement strand
ACGAGTTTCGTGTTTAGTTCGTGTGACTTCGTGGATCGTTCCTTTTGTCCAGAAAACTAGAGACGATCCACGAAGTCACACTAACCAACACGAACCAAAACACTCCTGCCTCGAGCTAGATCCGACTTTTGAGGCAAAGCTAATTGTCATTGGACATTTCTCAATTATCATTTTGCCTGCATCGGCACCCAGAGCCCCATTTGCCGGCTGGGTCTTAAATGACAATTGAGAAATGTCCAATGACAATTGACCAACGATTCGGTTTTCTGCTGCTGCCTGCTGCTCCTGCTCCTGTCGTTTCCTGCTCCTGCGTGCGGCCCCTGCTCCTATTATGTGTAATCTGTGGATGTTCTTTCTTTATAATGCCGCTCGTTCGCCCAGCCCTCGTATGCCGTGAGGTATAAAGATGCCCTCCGATCCACAGTTTCTTGCCGACATAAAGATGTTCGAACTTCTGAACGAAGACGATCGTGTCGAACTTGCTAAAGTAATCGATGAACTAAAAGTTCCCGCTGGTCATTCACTCTTTCAAGCAGGCGATCCCGGAGATTCGTTATTCATTGTTCAATCAGGCGAAATTGAACTCTTCATCAAAGACACCGCAGGACAGAAGATCGTTCTGGCAACGCCGTCACCTGGCGACATGTTCGGCGAACTGGCGATGCTGGACTATGGTCCCAGGACTGCGACCGCAGTCGCCCTCCTGGATAGCGATGTGCTTGTGCTGGATCGCGACGATTTGGTCTTACTCTTCCAGAAAAAACCGGAAGCCGCGCTTCACATGCTTGCCGCGCTAAGTGGTCTGACGCGCAAAGCGGACGAACTATTGCGCACGCGCGTTTCAAGAAACGTCAATGAAGAGATATCGCTGCAACGAGTGAACATCCTCGACCGCATTTCCGACTGGCTAGCATGGTTCAGTGGGAGTATGCCGTTTCTGATCTCTCATTCTGTTTGGTTCATCGTCTGGATATCTCTGAACACGTTCATTCTCGGGGAACGTGCTTTCGACCCATTCCCCTTCGGTCTGTTGACGATGATCGTTTCGCTTGAAGCAATTTTCCTGGCTTGCTTCGTGCTGATTAGCCAAAACCGTCAGGCACAGAAAGACAAGGTGCGGTCCGACATCGAGTACGAAGTGAATATCAAAGCGGAGCTTGAGGTGGCGCACCTGCACGAAAAGACTGACCGTATTTACGAATCGCTAATGGCGGGTTTAGCAAAGCTGGAGAGCCGGCTCGGTAGATAAATACCAACGTCTTATCCGTTTACCTTCGGATGTCGGTGTATCTTGTGCTTCCTCTGGTGGCGCGTCGCGGCTTCCTCAATTGAATGGCTTTGCGTGATCAATATGTCCTCCTTGGACATATGGGCCAAACGCTTGAAGTATTGGTGAAGCACTCTGATTTCTTCTTCCGTAAGATCTTCGACGTCAATCAAACGGTTACTTGCGCCTTCCATCGCTGCAACAATCTCGTTGAGCTTCAGGTGTATTGCTAACGCGTCTTTGTTTTGAGCGCGTTGGATCAGGAACACCATTAAGAACGTAACTATCGTGGTTCCGGTGTTGATGACGAGTTGCCACGTATCAGAGAATTTGAATATTGGTCCAGTCAGGCCCCAAACAATTATGACAAGCAGGGCCAAGATGAACGCCATTGACGTGCCCGTCACTTGAGTAGCACTCAAAGACAAGCGTTCCAAAAACTGGCCGAACTTGGATCTTTTCTTTTGGACCATTATATTAGCCTCCGTCCAACTACCAGTCGATGGAAATGCCTAACTGAACGCCGGCACGTGGACTAGCCACATGCCTGCCGGTGACTATCGCAAAATCGAACGTCAGATTGTCCTTCAATGAATAGTTTCCGCCCACTGCTGCTTGCAACTGACTCTTTCCGAGTTCGAAGTTTTTGGTAAAAGCGCCAACTACTTCGGCACCAAGGTCCAATCTTGAGTTCATTTTCCGAACCAACGATCCACCACCAGTAAATACCGTGCCACGACTCTTAATCCCGAGTACCCCTGTTGTTTCGTTCCCTGAGAAGAGAATGCCGCCATTCAATCTTAGCTTAGTCCTGGCGCTCACAGTCTTTTGCGCGACGCCGTTGACATAGAAGTCTGCAAGACCTGACCCAAGCAGCCGATTTTTGTCGCCTGTTGGCAACTCAAGATTCACAGAAACCGCGAGAGCGGGCTTCTTAGAATTCTCGTGCTCCATCAGAAAATTGTATTTGAGAGAAAAATTGACGTCGCCGATTCCTGAAGGCGTTTTTGGTATGACTTCACGATCATTCCAGATCGTCAGGAACGGAGCCTCAAATCCGACTTCGACTCCGTCAAATAACCCGTAATCGATTTCGAAATCTGCAGTGTTCTGTCTAAGGGAGGGAAAAGCGTTGCGGTTCAACCAATCGAGTTCATTGCTGAACTCGAAATGAAAGCGGCGCTTTGGAGTGACGTCTGCGTCGTCGGTAACGAAAGGCTGCTGCGCAGACGCAGTCACGGAAAACAAGCTGATTACCAGGCTGAGGAAGAAAAGACGCCGCTTCTGCATGTTCGAGTGACGCTGCGCAACGGTGGAAGTTTAGTCTTTCTTGCGAACAGACCCGCTAATCTTTTTTCTTGTCGTTTCACCTGTATGAAGTACAGGTATACCAATATCAACATCCGCGTGCGGTTGCGGAATAACATGCGTAGCTACAACCTCGCCTACTTTGCGACCTGCTGCGGCGCCGGCGTCGACCGCACTTCTGACAGCTGCCACTTCACCCCGAACAATAGCAGTGACAAGACCTGCGTCGATCTTCTCCCAACCGACAAGGCGCACGTTGGCAGCTTTGACCATTGCGTCCGCTGCCTCAATCATTGCGACGAGGCCTTTGCATTCAATCATTCCCAGGGCTTCTGGCATCGTGATCTCCTTAAGCAGGTCCACCGATTTCCACAGATTACAAAAGACAGAGGCAGGAGCACCAGGCGGGAGCAGGAGATCCTTCGTGCTCCTGCCCGCTGCTCGTGCCTCCTGATTCCTAGTTGCGCAACGAATGAATCGGCGCAGGAATGCGGCCACCTCGTCGAATAAACTCAGCTGAGGAAAACCGGTTTACCGCCATTATTGGCGCACTGCCCAAGAGTCCTCCGTATTCAACCATATCGCCTACTTCCTTACCGGGCACCGGAATTATTCGTACGGCTGTGGTTTTGTTATTCATCACGCCGACAGCCATCTCGTCAGCGATTATAGCCGCAATGGTTTCCGCCGAAGTTGATCCAGGCACGGCTACCATGTCAATTCCAACGGAGCAGACGCTGGTCCAAGCTTCGAGTTTGTCCAACGACAACGCTCCGGCCAGCACTGCTTCAATCATTCCAGCGTCCTCCGATACCGGAATGAACGCTCCGCTCATTCCTCCAACTGATCCGCTGGCCATCGCGCCACCCTTCTTCACCGCGTCGGTTAACAGAGCGAGTGCAGCCGTTGTTCCATGCGTGCCTGCTCGTTCGAAACCCATTGCTTCAATGATGTTTGCGACCGAATCGCCTTTAAGGGGAGTGGGCGCCAACGATAGATCGATAATGCCAAATGGAATCCCCAGTCTCTGTGCGGCCGATCGCCCAACTAATTCTCCAGCGCGCGCCAGCTTGAATGACAACTTTTTGATCGTCTCGGCTAGATCCTGGAGCGCCAAATCCTTCGCCGCATGTCTCACCGCGTGGTGTACAACGCCCGGCCCTGAAACTCCAACATTTATAACCGCTTCGGGCTCTCCAACTCCGTGGAAAGCGCCCGCCATGAAAGGGTTGTCTTCAACGGCATTCGCGAAACAGACAAACTTTGCGCATGCAATGCCACCCTGGCTCGCTGTGCGTTCCGCAGCCTCCTTGATTATCCGACCGACATGGGCCACCGCATCCATATTGATGCCAGCGCGCGTGGTGGCCACGTTCACTGAAGAACACAGTCGCTGGGTCACAGATAGGGCTTCAGGAATGGAGTCGAGAAACTCCTGTTCTGAGTGAGTGGCACCTTTTTGGACGAGCGTTGAGTAACCGCCGATGAAGTCGACGCCGACCGATGCTGCTGCTTCATCTATTGCGCGCGCAACATCAACCAGATTTCCGCGTGCTCCTTCAGTAATGAGCGAAACTGGTGTTACGGCAATTCGCTTGTTTGCCACTCGAATGCCAACTTCGTTGCCGACTTCCTCAACGATTTCCACCAACCTCGACGCATAAGTTCGAATCTTTTGAGCTGCTTTCTCCGCAACCGCCGCTGTCGAGTCGCCAGTACAGTCGCGCAAACTGAGACCGAGCGTGACGGTTCGCACATCGAGGTGCTCCATCTCAGTCATAGCGACGGTTTGTAGAATTTCGGCTTGAGAGTATTCCATGGCGGAGTGGTCTTTGGTCTATCCAATCACCTTACTGAGCACCATCAGGACAATAAAGATCACAAACAAAAGTGCAGCGACCAGCAGGAACCTCATACTCGGATCGTACGCAGCCTGATCAATCACTACGCTTGAAACCTTACGAAGCTTTTCTACACGGCCGAGTACCTGGTCTTCAAATACCGCTCTCCTTGCTCCAGCTGGTCGTACGGTCGGGCGTGGCGGTGTATTACTTGCGGTATGAATTCCGTCTTTCGCAATCAAAGGTTGCGTTTCGAAACCTTGAGGACTTTTGACGAGCGGCCGCGTTTTAACTTCGTCTGCTTGAGTTTGGTTTCCGGTCTCATCGCGCCGTCGCACAATTACAGGCTCCGTAATTGTGGGTGTGCCCGGCGTAAGCGATCTATCATTGTCGGGATCCTTTACCTGCGGTTCATCCACCGTCGTTGACGGCGCCAGGTGCAGATCCGGCTCTCGGTTCTCTTCACTGTCTTGGTTGTCTAATTGCTGCCCACATTGCGGGCAAAATGCCGCGCGCTGACGCACTGAAGCGCCACAACTTAAACAACGACGAGCAATTTCAGGTTCTGACATGGTGGTGCTTTGTAGTTGGTGGTTTGTTCTTAGTGCCTTAGTGCTTGGTTCTTAGTGCCTGAGAGCCATTTGATTCCAGCACGGAACGGGAGCGAAGCGACCGATTAACTGAGCGTTGGCAGTACGGTCGGTTCGATCGGTCGCTTCGCTCCCGTTCTCCAGTTGAGTCAATCATCGAGTTTTCTCAATACATCAAAACGAAGTGCAAAGCTTTTGGCTTTTGGCTTTTGGCTCTTTGCTTAGATTCGGTGCATCGCATTGAATAGATCTTCTCGCTGAGCATAAATTCTGACGCCCAACTTTTCGCCTTCGCTTCGCAGTCGATCCTTTAGTTGAGTCGCGCTCTCTCGTGCGCGAGTGGTATCGGCAATGATAACCATAGCAAATTTTCCCTGAACAACAGTCTGATTGATGTCAATAATACTGCAATCCGCGTCAGCAAGAATCTGTGACACGCCAGCCACAATGCCCGGGTGATCCAAGCCAAACACAGAGATTACCATTCGATTCGCAGATCCTTCAGGTGTTGCGGTTGAACTAGCTGTTTCAAGAGATGAGGCTGATCGGTAATTTGAATTGAGACCGGGTGTGTCCTGAACTTCGCGATAGATATCAGTAACAATCTGCTCAACTGTAGCTTCGTCGGTCGTAGAGCCCAACCGATTGTAGACTGCTCGCGTGATCCGGTAGATCAGGTCTTCATTGGCCATTAGCTAGTGACAAATGGTGGATAGTGGAATGGCAATAGTAAATAGTGATAATGGCGCTAATCGTAATCGGCAATTGGCAATCGGTAATGTCCTCACCGTCGACCGTTATCCTGCGTAAGCTTTTGTGTGGCTTGTCGGAATTCATCCGATACCGTCTCATTGATATCAACTCGATCAACAATACCAACTACTGCGGCTTCAATTGCCATGTCCTGATTTCCGATCGCCGAACGAGCTGCCTTGCCAAAGGCACACATCACCATCTCTCCGGTTCCAGCGCCAAGCCGGTCAGCCACAACTACAATGTTTCGCGTTGGTTCTTTGTCGAGATCGTAAGGATGAACGACAAGAAATCTGACGCCTTCGAGATCCGGCGTCTTCTTGGTAGACCAGACTGTACCTATTACCTTACCTAGAAACATGTGTTTGGGCCAAGGCTAGGTCAAACCTTAGCAAATACTTCTGATGGCTCTCCGATGTCGCGCGCTGCTGGGGTAATTATTGTCTTGGCGTTGATGTAGATCTTCTCGCCTTTTTGCATTGCCCGACGCACGTCGTCCTCGCTGACAAAGTCCACAGCCTGGCGACCGTTAACTGAAACATCGAACGTCGCCTTGCGCTGAGGTTCCGGCGTTCGCTGGCCTCCATTTTCCCTCTGCGGTGGCTCAGCGATCGATCCTGCATACATACTTCCCGCTTCGATCTCAATTGACGGCTTCGGTAAAGGTGAGTTTGATGGCGGCGTATCGACACGTTTACCTGCTAAAAACTTATCCACTATCGCAGCAATCTCTTCTCGATTGATCTTTCCGGCCGCCGTGGGTTGTCTCATGGAGCTCGGAATTGGCGGCGCTCCAATTGTCGCAGCGGGCTGTACCGACACAGCAGGTCGGACGCTTTTCACCGGCCGAGTTTCGAAAGCAACGCGTTTGATATCCATTAAGTGCAACGGCGATACGTTGTCAGAAGTTACATTCCCTCCCCAAGAGCCACAGCCCAGCGTCATGGAAGGTGGTAGCGCGGTTGAGAAGCCGATAGCGCCGTGGGTCGTCGGCGTGTTCACCGTAATTCGAGATGCAGGCATATCAGCTCCAAAGCGAACAGCGGCGTCCCTGGAGCGCGTGTGGATACCGGCAGTGTGGCCCATGCCTCCATAGGCCAATACTTCCCTACTGCGCTCCGCGCACTTCGCGAGCCCATCTACAACATAGAACGCGAGAATCGGAGAGAGCTTCTCCATAGACAACGGATAATCCCGGCCGACTCCGTCTACGTCTGCAATTAGGCAACGCGTGCCGGGCGGGACATTGAGACCGGCCAATTTTGCGATCACTTCAACAGACTTACCTACGATAGCCGGGTTAAGAGACCGTTGAGGCGTTGCGACTACCTTTGTCAACTGATCGGCTTCAGGCGGGGAAAGAAAATAAGCGCCCTGGGCTTTGAACTGATCGCGAACCGCCTGTTGGATCGGTGCATCACAAACGACGGCCTGTTCCGAAGCGCAGATCGTTCCATTGTCAAAACACGTTCCCGTGAGGATGTCCTGCACCGCTTTAGGAACGTCAGCAGTTCTTTCAATGCAAACCGGAACGTTTCCTGGGCCGACACCGAACGCCGGCTTACCTGATGAATAAGCGGCCCTCACCAGACCGATTCCGCCCGTCGCAAGAATTACTGCGGTCTGCTTATGCTTCATCAGGGTTTCAGTTCCATCGATGGTTGCTGATGTCATGCATCCTATCGCGTCAGCAGGCAATCCTTCTTTAACTGCTGCGTCTCGCATTACGCGTACAGTTTCATTGATACACCTAGCCGCCGAAGGATGTGGCGAAAGCACAATCACATTCCGGGACTTAATGGCGATTAATACTTTGAAGATGGCGGTTGAGGTTGGATTAGTGGACGGAATGATACCAGCCACGACGCCACGAGGGCTGGCAATCTCTACAACGTCTTTCGACTCTGAAACCACACCCTTTGTTCGTAAGCCGCGGAAATAGTTCCAAACGTCTTCAGCCGCGAAACGATTCTTCTCCTGTTTGTCTACAGGAATTCCGAAGCCGGTTTCCTCAACGGCCAGTGCACCTAGCCGCGCCGCTTCTTGCAGGACAGCTTTCGCCATGGCCTCACAGATGCGGTCAATCTTCGCTTGATCAAACTCTGCTACCTGGGCGTGAGCTCGATATGCAGCTTCGACTAGATCCCGCGCCTGCTGTACTGAAATTAAATCCTTGTCGACTGACATAAAACCTCTCAGACATTGCCGATTGCCAATTGCCGATTGCCAAATGTCCGATACGCTTTAGCTTGTCGTCGTGCTGCGAACTAATTCAACATTGATGGAGCTATTCACGCTGAGGTTCTGTGTTTTAAAGTCATCGACAAGCTAAAGCGTATCGGACATTCGGCAATCGGCAATGATCTATCGGGCCCGTTCTTTGCTACCTTCGCGTGCTCCTGCTCCGAGCCGGCCTTGATCACCTTGGCCCAATTGACCGCGCGCGCCGCCCTGTAGCGAACGCTCATCCGGACTCAAACCTGTTCGACCATTTACCGGAAGCACACGTTCAACTTCCGCATGCGGCCTGGGGATTACGTGAACGCTGATCAATTCACCAACTCTTCGCGCCGCGGCCGCACCGGCATCCGTAGCAGCTTTCACTGCGCCAACATCACCACGTACAAATATTGTGACGTATCCTGCTCCGATATATTCCTTCCCAAGCAGTTGGACGTTTGCGGCCTTTACCATCGCGTCCGCCGCCTCAACGGCGCCGACGAATCCCTTGGTTTCGACCATTCCGAGTGCTTCTAAGGGCATCTCTTTAGTCCTCACTTTGTAAGTTGTAGAGATTAAAAGCGACTATATGGCGTCAACGTACCACCCCACGAGCGAAGAATCAAGAGATGCTGATCTTTTGAGATACAAAAGTTTGACAGCGTTTAGCAGCGCAAGCTATAGTGCGGAAAAAGCGGGAGTTGTGCCATTTAGACAGTGCTTGAGCAAGTTTGTAGTTGGTGATTCCGTCAAACGTTATTGAGCCTCGACGCGGCATCGCCCGGGGAGTACCCAATCAAACAACGCTGAGACAGGCGATTGGAAATGGCAGCGAGTATCGGCGAACAATTGCGACTCGCGCGCGAAGGGCGAGGAATTCCCCTACGAGAGATTTCGGATCAAACCAGAATTTCTGTTAGATACCTCGAGGCAATTGAAAGTAACGATTATGACCGCCTGCCGGGCGGGGTCTTCACCAGGAGTTTTATTAAGGCCTACGCGCGCTGCGTAGGCTACGACGAGAAGGACGCGATCGAGGGTTATACCAGGTATTTGCGCGAGCACGGCGAAACGGCTGACGATGTAAATACAACGCCCATCCACTCAAAGGTCTACACCGATACACCAGCAACAAGATCTCCCGTCCTAACCGTGCTGCTCGCTATTCTCATTTTGGCATTGCTAACGGCTGGAGCCCTCGCTGCATTGCATTGGTTCCAACGGCGCGCCAGCATAGTACCCAGGGAGACTCAAACATCGTTAGTCGTGATTCGAATTGAACAGATTCAGGTTGCCACCGCGCTGATTCGCGCAAACGTTTTAGGGTTAAAGACAACTGAGCAGAAAGCAGTTTTACAATAGGTCTGGCAACAAGATTACTTGCGTACTGTCGCGCAATGCGCCTGGTTGTGCGAACCAACGCGAATTAAACGACTGCCCGCTGCAAAGCGGGCCGTTGTGTTTTTGGGGAACTCAATTCATCTATAAATAGGAGTCGTAATTAAATGATTACAGCTGATGTTCCAGAAGGGCTGACCTTTGATGACGTGTTGTTGGTTCCAGATCGATCTGACGTGCTGCCCTACGAAACGGATACGTCCACTCAAATCACGAGAAACATTCGATTGCAAATCCCGCTTTGTTCAGCGGCCATGGACACAGTTACCGAGGCTTCGCTCGCGATTGCTTTAGCGCAGCAGGGCGGCATCGGTGTCGTTCACAAGAATCTGAGCATTGAGCGGCAAGCTGAAGAAGTCGACAAGGTCAAGCGATCCGAATCGGGAATGATTGTCGATCCGGTAACTATTAGACCTGACCGGCCCGTCCGTGAGGCGCTCAGCGTAATGGAACGCTTTCACATTAGTGGTGTTCCCGTCGTCGATGAGTCTGGCCACCTCGTTGGCATCATCACTAATCGCGATCTGCGTTTCGAAACTCGGTTCGACATTCCGGTTTCAGAAGTCATGACGAAACAGCCACTGGTCACCGTACCGGTAGGCACCACGTTGGACCAGGCCAAGTCAGTGTTGCAGAAACACCGCATCGAGAAATTGTTGGTGGTGGACGACGACAAACGAATCAAAGGCTTAATCACCGTCAAAGACATTCAGAAAGCAATCAAGTATCCAACTGCCGCTAAAGACGATCTCGGTCGATTGAGAGTTTCGGCCGCAATCGGCGCGACGGGCGATTATCGAGAGCGTGCCGATGAGTTGGTGAAGGCGCGTGTCGACTGCCTGGTTATCGATACAGCACACGGTCATTCCACTCGTGTCGTCGAGGCAGTTCGCGAAATTAAGAAACGACACCCACAAACGGACGTGATTGCGGGAAATGTTGGTACGACGGACGGAGCGCAGGAGCTGATCGACAGCGGAGTCGATGCAATCAAAGTTGGAATTGGTCCGGGATCGATTTGCACGACCCGTGTAGTAACCGGAGCCGGCGTGCCGCAGATCACTGCTATATCGTCCTGTGTAAAGGCTGCGCGTGGAAGAGGTGTTCCGGTTATCTCTGATGGCGGTGTGAAATTCTCCGGTGATGTTGCGAAAGCCATCGCCGCGGGAGCTGACGTCGTGATGATAGGCTCGCTGTTCGCAGGAACTGAAGAAGCGCCGGGCGAGGTGATTCTTTTTCAAGGTCGATCATTTAAGGCGTATCGCGGAATGGGATCAATCGGTGCGATGCGTGAAGGCTCGCGCGACCGCTATGCGCAAGATCCAACGGAGACAGAATCGAAGCTTGTGCCCGAAGGAATTGAAGGGCGAGTACCGTACAAGGGAACACTCGCCGAGATGGTTACGCAACTCGTCGGTGGTCTTCGATCCGGCATGGGCTACACCGGATGTCGAAACATAAGAGAGTTTCAGGAGAAGACGCGTTTCCTGCGCATCACGTCCGCTGGTCTAAAAGAATCCCACGTGCACGATGTCATCATTACCAAGGAAGCACCGAACTACCGGCTGGAGTAAGAACATCCACAGATTACGCGGATTACACGGATTAAAAAACAGGAGCAGGCGCAGATGGCAGGAGCAGGAAAAATACGTGGTGCTCCTATTTATTTTACTGCTCCTGCTCCTGTTTTTTTGAATCCGTGTAATCTGCGTAATCTGTGGATGTTCTTTTGCCGAGTTGACGATCGTGCCATCTCCCGAAGATCGCAATCGTGAGTACCGCACCTACCAGTGCCAGGAACATGTCCCACTGTGTATCCCAGATATCGCCTTGTGTTCCTAAGAACTTGTCCCCTAACTGAGGCGTGACTAAAACCGCTACCCACCATTCAATGAATTCGTAGAACGCTCCGATTGCCAAAACAATTGCCGCGGTAAGAAAGTTCAGCCATCGCCGCGAAGTTGAAATGAAGTGCAGCAATATCTCGCGAATCGGCAGTCCCAGAAGAAATCCGAGCATAAAATGCGCTACTCTGTCGTAGTGGTTGCGCGCTAAATGAAACTCATCGCGTATCCAGTTGAACGGAGCAGCTTCGGCATACGTAAAGTGTCCACCCCAGGACTGCACAAACAGATAGAAGAAGATCATGTAGTATGCCAGTCGGGTGAACTTGAAGTGGCGATAGAACACGATTACCGCGATCAACTGTGACATGGGAAAGAAATTTTCCAGCGCCCAATCACCACGATCGTGGGGGCTGATTGCGAGCAGAACAAATCCAACGAGGTAGATACTCAAGAGTATGAGCAGCTCGCGGTTGGAGGCAGTTGTCTTTGTAATTGGGTCGCAGGAGTGGGAAGATTTATCTGACATGTGTCTGGAGATTGTTTGAGTCACTTCGAACGAGGCGCAGTTTTTCTGAAGAACCAGTAGAAGTTAGACGGCACTTTGGTTGCCAAGTACGAACGCTTCAATGGCTAAGCGTAAAGCAATTCTAATCGCGAACCCCAGGACCGGACGCTACGCGTCGCGTCCGCGTAGACCTGTCGAAGAGATCTGCAACCGACTCAATTCGCTCGGCGTTGAGGTGGAACTCGTCAACACTGCGAGGCCAGGTGATGCAACGGAAATTGCCGCGCGTGTTGCCGGAAATGGAACGACCGACGTGATTGTCGCAGGCGGCGATGGAACAATCAATGAAGCAATTCAAGGCATGGCGGGAACAAAAGCCCGACTCGGAATCATTCCACGTGGGACTGCGAATGTGCTTGCACGCGAACTGCGTTTGCCATCAGACGAAGACGATGCAACAGCAATTGTTGCTCGCGGTCAATCGCGGAAGATTCATTTTGGAGTCGCTATCGATGAATCAACACAGACTCGGCGGTACTTTTTATTGATGGCGGGCATCGGAGTCGACGCCGCAGTTGTTACCGAAGTGCCCCCGTCGCTAAAAAGTCGGTTTGGAAAGGCTGCTTTCTGGTTTTCCGGTCTTAGGCAGCTGACAAGATGGAATCCTCCAGTTTTCACGGCTGAGATCAACGGCCAACAATACGACGCGACTTTTGTGGCGATTGGAAATGCAGCAAGTTATGGAGGTGATTTAGCCATCACTCCTCGCGCGCGTATCGATGCCGCAGAGTTTGAGGTCTGCATTATCCAGACGACGAGTCGCTGGCGATATTTACACCTGGCATCGCAGGCGCTCAGCCACGGGTTAACGGAGAATAGTTCCGACGTCTGTTTTGTGACGACAAACTCCGTGAGAGCTTTTGGAGACGCAGCAGTGCAGGTAGATGGAGAAGTGATCGGCAAGCTACCGATGAGGTTCGAAATCGCGCCGGATTCACTCGAAGTCATCGTGCCGTAAAGAATATCCACAGAGATTACGATTTCGGATTTCGGATTTCGGATTTCGGAATGCGGATTTCGTGGTAATGGAGAAGCCCGTGAGATTAGCCGTTGTTGGCGGAAGAATGAGGCGGTCCACAAAAATCGAAATCCGAAATCCGCATTCCGAATTACGAAATCGTAATCTGTGTAATCTGTGGATACTCTTTCATCTCAGCCAAGCCGCACGCAAAGCCTTCTGTTCCGCGGTAGCGTCAGGGTTCGATTCAAGCTTGTAATCAAATCGTTCGGGCTCGCCGATAGTGACCTTCGTTTTGATCGTATTTCGATCATGCTTGACGGTGATTGGAACAGACTCCCCCGGCTTGTATCGAGCCAGTGTCGACAGCCACGTATCGCCACCCACCTTTCGTCCGGCCAGCTCGAGAATTTCATCCCCCACTTCTAGTCCAGCAACTTCTGCAGGCGAGTTGTTACGCACGTTCATAACCCGCATGCCTGTTGCCTCGTCAAACTCAACGCTTAGGCCGGCATCGTATGGATACCGCATTGGGCTCCTCACCAACCTCAGGCCCATATATCCGAGCGCTTCTTCATAGGGCAACACTTCAGTGCTAAAAACGTAGCGCTTAAAGAAGTCAGACAAATCAAACCCGGCTACTTCCGAAGCAACGCGCTGAACGTCATCGATGGTGTAGCCTCTGCCGTGGAGGTAGTAACTATTACTTGAGCTCTTCAAATAGAACTCTTCATACATTGTTCGCATGACGTCGTCTAACGACGCCTTCCCTTTAGTATGCCCGCGCACCAGCAGGTCCAAAACCATTCCGATCAACTCTCCTTTCGGATAATAGCTGATGGAAGTGTTTTGAAGGTTTGTTTGCTGCGCATGTGGGGCGTCGTCCAGAAACGGCGCGGATAAGGACGACTCTACCGCGCTCATCAGCCGACTTCCGGACGCATTCTCAATTCCGGTGATCGTCTGCGACTCGCGACTAAGAAAACGCGCTTCGTCCCAGATACCTGAACGCCGCAACATCAGATGACCGTAATAGTTTGTAAATCCTTCAGCGACCCAGAGTCCACGAGTGTTCGCCGGGCGGGTGAAATCCCATGGGCCAAGTTCGATTGGCCGCAAGCGCTTCACATTCCAAACATGAAAAAATTCATGTGAAACGGTGCCAAGCGCATCCTCGAAAACTCCAGGGTCACCCAACGCACCTGGTTCAATGATCTGTGTAGACGTGAGGTGTTCCATTCCGTCCCCCGAATGATCATCTGCTGCGAAATGGAGCAGAAACGTGTATTCGTCAAACTCTGGCGCGCCCCACATTGCAGTCTCAGCTCGCACAATCTTTTGAATCTCCTGAACCAGGTTCGGTCGTTTTCCACCTTCGGATCCTATCGAGTGTACGACGACGTGATACTTTTTTCCGTCGAGTTCAAAATCATCTTGTGTCCAATCGGGTCCGATTTCTGTCGGCGTGTCGATCAAAATGTCCCAATTAGAAAACTCCCATTCAGTTTGTCCCGTTCGCTCCATTCGCCCGTTGACAACTCGCCACCCCGCAGGCGGGTTGATCACAAGTTTCACCGGATCCGGTTTGTGATCGACGACATACATAAAAATCGTCCCGCCGTTGTAGTTCCCGTGGCGAGAATCGAGTTGCGAGAACGTGCCCGACAGATCGTTTGCGAAGACTTTGTAGGTAATCGTCAATGACGAACTGCTCAGCGGTGACACGCTCCAGGTTTGGTCGTCGACTCGAGTGACCGGTCGCATAGCAAGATCACAGCGTGCAGGTGGTGGACATGTTCCCGCCGCAGCACGAAACTCCTGGACGTTCTTGGCGAAATCAAACACGGCATATCGTCCCGGTGACCACTTGGGCATTTGAAATTCAATTGGTTTGTTTTTCAGGGCATCAGGCAGTTCCACTTCAATCGCAACTTCGAACAGATGCGAATTAGGCTTCGTCATCGACAGGCGATACGTGATCGATTTCAGCGGTGCCGTTTGGGCAAGGACGTTTCTGCCAAAAACAACGAGGGCAACTGCAGTAGCACATAAACACAACCGGCGAATTTGAAGTTTCATCAATCAGCTCCAAGAACACTGGACGACAAATCTTAGGGCGGGTCATCTTCGCACAATCAAAGCAAATCCCACCAACGGCAGACCGAAGCAGATCCACCGATTTCCACAGATTACACCGATTAAAAAAGCTTACTCGGCGGAGTTCAGTAATCCAGCCACCGATATGGTCCGTCTGGGGCATAACCAGTTCAACTCATCACACCAAGCTGCTAATCTGTGTAATCTGTGGAAATCGGTGGATCTGCTTCGCCTAACGTCTGCTGTGGCTTGAAATACCTCCCCTCAGTACACTAGTAAGTCCAAAGACCAATGCCGGCAACAGAACGTCTCTACTACAGCGACTCCCATCTGATCGAGTTTGAAGCTCGCGTCATCGACGTGACTGAACGTGTGAGTGGATGGACGGCGGTAATACTCGATCGAACAGCGTTCTATCCGACTGGGGGCGGCCAGCCAAGTGATACGGGCACACTCAATGGTTCACGCGTCGTGGAGTGCATTGACGACGGCGACAATGGGGTCTTGCACGTTGTTCAAGGTGCTACACCGGCTCGCGGCGCGGCCGTGAAGGGTCGCATCGACTGGCTGCGGCGACTCGATCATATGCAACAACACACGGGCCAACACATCCTCTCGCAGGCATTCGTCGCTCTGTTCAAGGCGCCAACCAAGAGCTTTCGCGTGCTGGAACAATCGTGTGAAATCGACGTCGACCTCGCAAACCCCAGCAGCGATGTCATTGAACGCGCCGTTGAACTCGCTAACAACGTCATTTGGGAAGATCGTTCAATTTCCATTCACAACGTCACTACGGAAGAGGCGTCCGAGTTACCACTGAGAAAAGATCCCGCACGTGAGGGTGCACTAAGGGTGATCGAGATCGATGGATTTGATCTAACGCCTTGTGGTGGTACGCACGCTTATCGCACTGGTGAAGTGGGCATGATTGCGGTGCGAACGTGGGAACGAGCTAAAGGATTGGTGCGAATCGAATTTGTTGCGGGCATCCGCGCACTTGCTGATTATCGCAAGGCGAATCAGACTGCCCGCGAAATCGCAGCGCTCTTTAGCGCTGGACGCGATGATGCACCCCACCTGGCGGCGCAGATGATCGAAGAAAATAAGGAACTGCATCGTCGCATTCGTACGTTAGAAGAAACCGCGGCAACTGCTGAGGCCGAACAGCTGTTTGCGGAAACCGTAGCAACCAGTGACGGCATTCGCGTGGTGAACCGAGTATTCAATGGCCGTGACGTCGACTCGCTAAAGAAACTTGCGCACGCGCTCATTGCCAAAACAAAAACGATCGCGCTGCTCGGTTCACGTGACGAAGGAACTGCGCGTCTGGTCTTCGCACGCTCGGAAGACGCCGGGGGCGATATGAGCACCTTGATGCGAGAAGCGTGTGCGTTGGTTGATGGACGCGGCGGCGGAAAGCCTGACATGGCACAAGGCGGCGGGAAGAATGTTGATCGATTGGGTGAGGCAGTTGATTCCGTGGCGACTCGGCTAAGAGAGAGCTAATTATTGGTCATTTATTATTGGACATTTTTCATTTGTCATTTAGGACAGTGAGCCGCAGATTCACGAAAATAAACGCAGATCAAACGTTGAATGAGATTAATGTCCGTTACGAACTTTTGTTTGTTCTGCACACGAGTAGTCGAGGCTCTCGATCTAACACCGTAGTTGGATATGAGACACCACGGCTTTAGAAACTGCGTGAAAACTCAACTTCTCATTCTCCCCAAGCTTTAGCTTGGGGTTAGTAGTGCGCTCAAATGTTGAGGAACCGTTTCAACGGTTTGCCCTCTTGCACGCGAACGGCTGATTTTCGAGTTGATTTGGTAAACCGTTAAAACGGTTGCTGCAATTCAGTCGCGCTCTAAGACCCCAAGCTAAAGCTTGGGAGAATGAGAAGTTGAGTTTTCACACACTCTCTTTAGCCCGGTGGTATCTGTTTCCTATGAATGAATAAAGCGGGCGCAAAACCTACTCTCGTTTTGCACCCGCTTCTTTTTAAGGACGCGAATCTATTAGAAGCCCGAAGCCGTTATTTAACCGCGGCTTGTACAGATGTATAGGCCGGCAGAACCGATGCGGTATCAAAGAACTCCCTGAAACGCTTGACCTTGCCATTGGCAAAATCAAAGACGTGAACCAAGGTTGCTTCAGCGGGTTTTCCCGTCGCTTTAACACGACCCCGATATTTCAAAATAGCAACGACCTTGTCGCCCTGTGCGATGAATTCCTGAGGCTCAAACACCTCGACATCCTCCTGCTGGCTAAGAACAGCAAAGAATTCTTTGACTGCCTGACGGCCGCGGCGAGTACCGGCTGTTGGCATGATGTCTGGTGGGCCAGGCGAGATCCATTCGATATCATCCGCGAGGGTGTTCAGCACCGCATCGATATCACCTCTTTTGAAAGCGTCATAAGCATTTCGTACAAATTGAACGTTGTCTTGCTCAGACATTTTTCGTCTCCTTCCTGAGTCTAGCTGTTGTTTCGGGGATTGACTCGGCTTTTATGTCAAACAGTCAGAATAGTCAACAGTCTGAGAGCACAGACTCCCGAAGCTACTCAAAATTGATTGATGCCACGGCCTTGCGCCGCGGTACTTCATGGTCGCAGCCGACACAAAGGTGGAGATAAGGAGCTGGATGCCACGCGCTTGCCGCGTGGAGGCTCACATTTGTTGGAGATTATTGGTGCAGGGCCAGTCCAGGATTGACACGGCAGAAAGATCCCGCTGCAATAGAGGTTCCCCCACAACTCGTCACAACAATTAAGGAGCAGACGTAAATGAAAGTATTTCGCATTGTTGCAGCCATGGCCGCGATTGGAGCATTTGCAATCCTGGCACAAACGCAAACTCGACCTGGGGCACCGGCCATCGCACCTCAAACGAGACCAGCCGCTGGTGGGGTGAACGTGGCCGTGATCGACTCCGCCGCTTTCAGTGATGAAAAGACTGGCATCACGCGCGTGATGAATGCGATGCGACAGATTGAAGCGAAGTTTCAACCGTTGCGGACAGAATTGCGGGGCATGCGTGATCGCCTGACCGCGATGCGTGCTGATATTCAGAAGAAGCAAGCGATACAGGACACCAAGTCGACTGCCCAGCAAGCAGACGAAGCCGATCGGCTGGAGGTGCAGATCAAGCGCAAGGCTGAGGATGCGCAGTCGAGTTATCAAAAAGAATCTCTCGCCGCCCTTGAGCCACTCCAAAAGGACATTGGTGACGCGTTGACGGCGTACGCGCAGGCGAAAGGCATTTCACTTTTGATCGATATAAACCGAGTACCCGTGATCTACGCGGCATCGAGCGTGGATATCACAAGGGAGTTCATCGCCGAGTACAACCGCACGCATCCTGCCACTGGTGGACCCGCACGACCGTGAAGAAACCACCGACTTCAAGTCGGTGGAGTATCAACTTCGACCTACCGAATCGCTGATGATTTTTCTTCGCGCAAAGCGCGCTGGAGGAATCTTTCCAGATGTGTAGGCACAAATTGATTAACCACCGACATGAAGTCGGTGGTCTCCCAATCGGGTGGTGTCCTAATTTGTAGGGCGGCCCTCCGTGGCCGCGCAAGATTTTTTTGCGCCAAGGGCTATTACGGGCGGCCACGGACGGCCGCCCGTACAAATTAAGGCACTTCCCCAATTGCGAATGATTGACACATTGGAGCGGGCTTCCTAATATGCCTTACGGCCTGGGGCAGTAGCTCAGTTTGGCAGAGCGCCGCGTTCGCAATGCGGAGGTCAGGGGTTCGATCCCCCTCTGCTCCACCAAGTCCAGCCGAATCCATAACCCTTCACAGAATTCCCGTACCTAATTGACGTTTTTATCGGCGGTTCTGCACCCACTTTCGAGCCGGAGCGTGGTCGCGACGCCTAGCCGTTTTCGTTAAATTCTCTGGCAAAACAGGCCATTTCTTACTTTCTAAAAACTGAAGAGTTCCCGGTCATTTCTATGCCTTTGTCTCTGCTGATTCTTCTGTCTGCCGGAAGCTGGGTCATGTCGCTGAACAATCAGCTTCTGATCGCCATCAATAGCGTGGCCGGCCGGTCCTGGTTGTTCGACAACGTCGTCGCGTTTTTCCTCGACAACGATCTGGCGAAGGCCGGCGTGATTGGCTGTTGCTTCCTGGCCGCCTGGTATGGCGGCAAGGGCGCGGACCAGACCGCGCGTCGCAAGATTCTGCTGACTACAATCGTCGCGGCGGTGTTCGTCATCGGCACCACCAAAGTCTTGTCGCACACAATTTTTCTGCCACGCCCGGAAATTCAATCGCAAAAGATTTATCAGCTCGAAGGCGATCAACTGGTCGAGATGGGACGCCTGCCGGTGCGCATTCCGCTCGATGAAGAGAGCCAGAAGAATTATCACGCGCTGTTAAGTGGCGACGTCGAAACTGATGATCTCGGCTCTTTCCCGAGCGACCATGCAGGTTTCTTTCTCGTCATCTCGCTGGGTATTTGGTTGGCGTCACGCCGGCTCGGCTGGTTGGCGCTGGGTTGGACTGTGTTTGTGATTCTGGCGGCCAAGATGATCAGCGCGCAGCACACGCCGCTCGATGTTGCCGCGGGGGCGCTGGTTGCGGTTGCGGAATTGGCGGCGTTTCGTTATGCCGCCGCGCGCAAGTGGTTTGACGCGCTGCTCGATCGAGTATCGCAACTGACGCTGCGTCACAGCGCATTGTCGAGCGCATTCATCTTCGCGGTCGCCTTTGAGATGTCGAGCACGTTGGTTCACGTGCGCGAGTTCCTGGAATTGTTAGGCGCAGTAAGACGTCACGTTCTCGGCGGTTAGAATCCGGCAATCGATTATGAAGCGAGCAGCACTCACGATCATCGCGATTACGCTCTTTGCACAGCTTTCGTGTCACATGCAAAAGCACAGCCTGGTGCTGATGACCGATGATTCGTACCGGCCGCGCATCATCGCGACGAGCAAGACTGGTCTCGGATCGCCCGACGGTTTGCTGTGGCGCAACGGCAGCATTTACATCGCTGACGAAGGCAGCGACGTGATGGAGTGCTGGAGTCCGACGGGCGGACTGAAAGAACTCGCCGATTCGCACTTCGGGTTTCTGTCACCGGAAGACCTGGTGATGGATGCGGACGGAAACATCTTCTTTAGCGACGATGACGCCGGCGGCGTCTGGACGATCGACGCGCGCGGAAACCCACGGCTGCTGGCGGGGAAAGAGAAAGGATTAATTTCGACGGAAGGCATCGCACTCGCGCCCGACGGATCGATTCTGGTTGGCGACGGCGAGCAACACGAAGTCTTTCGCGTTACGCGCGACGGCGCGGTTTCGGAATACCTGGGCAAGCAGTACGGAATTACGAAACCGGAAAGCATGGTCTTTGACGATCGCGGCAACTTGTACATCGCCGACAATGCTGACGACGTGCTCTACCTGCTCGATGCGAAACACGAACTCCACCGCATCATCGAACGGCGCGATTCTTTCTC
>DATBSH010000224.1:0-3762 GCA_036559885.1 Pyrinomonadaceae bacterium | reverse complement strand
CTGGTTCCGACCCATAGCTTCACGGCCCTACCCGCCTCCAATCAAAAGTTCAACGACTCGATCCAGGTTTTATGGATGAATCATACCATCTGCGGCTATCCTGATCATAGTCGGGGCTGACTACCGAGTGTCGCTGTCCCTTAGTCGATAGTCACTAATTGCGGCCTAAACGCGTCGGCTGAGCGTGATGCGAGCCGAAGCTTCAGTCGGTTGCTTCCATAACTCAATTTCAGAAGGCACTGCCTGCTCCATCATCACAACCTGCTCTCCGATGCGCTCAAGTGGTTAGTCCGCACCCTCATTGTGCCGACACTGCTACTTAGGCACCTGAGTCGTAGCCCCGTGACGAACGGCCCTTAATACAAGCTGGCCGTTCCGACGTTGTGCCTCCATCGCGAAATCACAACAATCGACCTTCAGGGCTTGCTCTAGATCTGCCCTGGGAAACACAGAATGATTGTCACCTACAAACTTCTGCGCGGCTCGTGAGTTCCGCACACGCCGCTCAATTTCATCGAGCGCGGGCGGAGTCCCATTGAGAAGACCCGCCATATAGTCGGCGCATGCCAGATCTTCGTCCCCACTACCCCCACCACGAGCCCCCGTTTCTACAAATGTGACCGAAGGCGGATTCAGGCTCTTGATGTATTCACACGTGGCGGAAGCCACACATAAGCTTGCGGCGAGAAGTCTCTCAGCACTAGTGGCGCGCACAACTCCTTGCGTTCCTGCAGTGGTCCTTTGAACCAATCGCTTAGAACTAAGATTGAGATTCTGAAGGGCGGATGGGGAATTTGGCAAATCAAACCCATCCACCGGTAAGCCATCGACCTCTCCGATCAAGAGGTAGTCAGGATATCGTGCTCGAAATTCGAAAGCTTCCTCCACAGTTGAAACGAGCAGAATCTCCTCCGCCTTTCTTGCAAAAGCAGTCGCGGCGGTTGTAAAGGCGCGCAGTACATCAACTACCACCACAAGACCAATGGCGGCATGACACCCGTCAAGAGTGACCCGATGGAGGTTCATTAAATCTCACATTTAGTTATGAGTTGCAGCTGGCGCCGGATTCAGCATCTGTTAAATGGTTGCTCATTTCAACGGCAAGACTAGTTTGTCTCCCTCGTAGAAACCTTCGCCGTCGGCCTGAATCATGCCGCCGCAGTGCTCCACGAAAAACGTAAGAAAGTCGCCGTGGACATTGTAGCCATCATCTTCGATGTCTGAGCTTGGCAACTGACACGCAATGACAAATGCGGTAGCAGCGAGGTGCTCTAGTACTCGCTCCGTGACCTCGGAGCGGTCAGCTTCTTCGACCAACTCGACGAACTCACCAACCTCCTCACGCATCAGACATTCGTTGGTGCCATCGTCGCGATTGCACTCCGCGAGTATCGGAAGCTTACCCACCCGGTAGACAATCGCGACCTGCTCCCAATCGGCAGTGGCCAAATCGAGGATCGGTGGTCTCGACTTGCCAGCCTTGGCTACCTCAACGGCGTGATTCGGGTCGTCAATGACAGCAGAAGACTTGTGCTCGCGCAGCCAAGTTTGGATGGTTGCCAAATCGGGAACCTTCGGGTTGGTGCAAAATGCTCTGACGTGGTAGCCCATAATCTACAGTCCGTGTAGTGTTGTCCTTGAGTCCCGCGGGCCGCGCCCCGACAGGCGACATGGACCCATTACGCGTCCGCTCCATAGGGCTTGTTATGCCGTTTAATCTGCAAATGCGAGTATGCAGACTCATTTCTTAGTTTGGTCGAATACCGGAATATCTAGATCCGTGTCCCAAGAAAGACTCAATATTTCTTCCTTCGAATCTGGTGCTGTGGTGTAACTCCCCTTGCTCTTCAATCGCAGACGATTTTGATCGAAGTGGTAGTCAGAAAAATATCTCGCCAGTTCTTCACGATTTGATGCCACCGTCCTTACAACCGTTGTGCCTGGAATCACATAGGTCAAGTTGACTTGCCAGATCTGATTTCGCGCGTCCAAGAACAAGACAAGAACGGCATAGCCGCCCCTGCTTATTTCGTGGTTGTCGTCCCCCAGCAACTTCGCCTGAGCTTCCTTTACGATCGGCTGAGTGAAAAACTGAACCTTCAATGCATTCGTCTTGCCCGCAAAGAATTCGTTGGTGTAAGTGACAAACGCGCTCTTGGTCTCTAACTTGCTTTTACCGAGGCTAACTACCTTGGATTTCTGGACAGCCAAATAAAATAACGCTCTTGTTTGAAATTCTTGGGAGGTAGATCCGGCGGGCGCTGAATAGATAGCCCCGGGAAAGGCGCAGCAAAAAAGAATTGCGATGATGCCAACAACACGCATATTCATCCCCCTATAATTTGAAGTTTCTCTTCTCAACGCGACCAAACGACGTCCGTAGCCCTAGGCGGTTGACTGCAATGAACCAGTTAGGCCGGATTCTTAATGCAAGTGCCGGGCTCAACTCGCGGGGACTGAGTGATGTTCATGCACGACCGTCACCGACCGTCGATTCTGCGAAAGCAAATGGTCAAGCGAAAATCGAGCTCGACTTTATCGCCGTTCGCCTCCGTTCCAGCACAACGCATAAGGGCAGTGCCAAACGCCACATCATTACCCGCAGTAATGTTTAACTCGCTGATGTCAAAGACGCCCGAGTCCTGAAACTAAGCAAAGAATACATCCCAGGTTCTTTTTGTAAGCTTCAATTCCCTTCGATTGAACCGGAGGCGGGACGTCGAACATCAATATCTCCGGGAGTGGTTGGCCAGAATTCCATCGAGATCCTTGGTGCGGACTGCCGTTGCCCAACTCTCGACTAGGTTCAGGATCTCGGCTTCATCGGTCGATCTATTGGTGCCCGTATTCATACGTATCTCCTTGATTGAGATTGTTGCAAGCAGCGGTGATCACGCTTCGCAGCCGAGATTGCCTTAAGCGGCGAGGGACAAGGCGCGGGGCGCAAGCAGCGCCGCGCGCGAGCCACGAGGAAGTCTCACTCTTAGTCCAGCCGGCTTCCATACACGTACTTGATGGGAATGGATGATAGATCGACGCCTTCGAGACAACGGACATTGATACCCCACACTTCTGGAGCTGTACGCGGACGGCGGAAAGACAAGATTCCGCAGATAGGGCAGAAATAGTCTTTGGCGGTCTTAGTATGCCACTGATATAAAGACAGCTCTTCGATTGGTGTTAGCAGACGAAAACATTTTTCTTCGACGCGATGGATAAGAGCACCTCTTCGTCGACATATGGAGCAATCACAGACGCGGACGTGATCGAAGTCGGCGTCGACTTCGAACTGAACTTTACCGCAGTGACACGAACCTTTGTATGTCTGTTTCATGACCTATACCGTTCAGGATGAGCGATGTGTTTTTCGGCTTCGCTCCATCGCTTGTTACACGCTACGCGAAACTTTTTCTCTAATGCCTCGAGTGAAATTGTTTTGGCTGCCCGAATTTCTTTCTCGCGCCTTCGATAGTGCCGTCCGATCGGTCTGCCGCAGGTGTCAACGATAGCCAGTTACGTCGGCGGGTTTGCCTGCGTCTTGAACTTCGATGACATACCTCCAAGCATCGGGCTGTGAACCGTCGAGATCGGTGAAGCCATAGACCTTCGCCAGCTGTCCGCTGGACAATGACTTTCCGTTCCAGCGCGACACGTCAGGGTCTTGCGCGAGCGCCGCGACGGCCCGGCCGACGAACGCTGGACTTTCGGAAATAGCGAAGTGGGGCGAGCGCGTTGTCGCATCACGCCAATTGTCTTCGGTAA
>DATBSH010000223.1:0-6548 GCA_036559885.1 Pyrinomonadaceae bacterium | reverse complement strand
TAATCAACTGTTCAGAACCAAACCACTCAGCCTGTTACTCGCGGAAGAGGCGGGCGATCACCGCTTGCGTCGCATTCTCGGCCCCGTGCAACTGACAGCGCTGGGAGTTGGCGCAATCATCGGCACCGGCATTTTCATTCTAACCGGCGTCGCTGCCCACGATCGCACCGGCCCGGCATTGATGCTGTCGTTTGTGCTCGCCGGTTTGGCATGCGTGTTCGCGGCGCTTTGCTACGCCGAATTTGCGTCGATGGTGCCAGTTGCAGGGTCAGCGTACACTTATGCGTACGCCACCCTTGGCGAGTTGTTCGCGTGGATTATCGGCTGGGACTTGATTCTGGAATACGCAGTTGGATCAGCCACAGTCGCGCACGGATGGTCGGCGCACTTTCAAGAGTTCATTCCAATCTTTCACGAAGGGCTGGCCTGGATTCCGGCAAAGATACCGCAAGCCTTACACACGGCGCCGATTAATTACTGCCCCAATGTGGATGTCGCCGCCGGATGTCCGACGCCAGGAATTGTTTCAACCGGATCATATTTCGACCTTCCGGCAATTCTGATCACGTTCATCTTAACCATAATTCTGGTTAAGGGTATCAAAGAAAGCGCCACGTTCAACGCCGTCATGGTCGCGATAAAACTAGTAATCGTACTCATGGTGATCGGCATTGGCGGCTATCTGATTCTCACGGTGTACGGGACGACGAATTGGCATCCCTTTGCGCCTTATGGTTATACCGGAGTCAGCTTTTTCGGCAAGACACTGCTAGGAGGCGTTTCTCAGAGCGGCGTGCCGGTAGGCATGATGGCCGGCGCCGCCATCATTTTCTTCGCGTACATCGGATTCGATTCCGTTTCAGTCCACTCAGAAGAAGCGCGCGAACCGGCCAAGGATGTTCCCAAGGGCATCATCGCCTCACTGATCATTTGCACGATTCTTTACATCGCTGTTTCGGCGGTGCTCACCGGAATGGTTCCAACCAAACAAATCAACATTGACGCGCCAGTAGTGGAAGCGTTTAAGCATGCCGGAATTGTTTGGATGCAATACCTGGTGGCTTTCGGCGCAATGACAGGAATCACTTCCGTGTTGCTGGTGATGATGTTGAGCCAACCGCGCGTGATGCTGGCGTTGGGACGTGACGGCTTGGTGCCCAACAGCTTCTTTGGCGCAGTTCATCCGAAGTGGCGCACGCCCTGGAAGTCGACAATTCTCACCGGCTTGTTCGTCGCATCGATGGCTGGTTTTCTGCCGCTCGGCATTCTGGCAGAGATGACCAGCATCGGCACTCTGTTCGCCTTTGTGATCGTCTGTGGCGCAGTCCTGGTGATGCGCAGGACCAATCCGGACGCCAAGCGGCCATTCCGCGCGCCACTCGTGCCGCTAGTGCCAATCCTGGGAATCGCCACCTGTCTGCTGTTGATGTTTTCGTTGCCGGCTGAGAATTGGTATCGGTTAATAATCTGGCTGGTAATCGGTTTCAACATCTACTTCGGCTACGGGCGTTATCGAAGCGTCATGGCTGCAAGCGTAACCGGTGCGCCAGCGCCATTGGCTGTTCTCTTGGGCGGGCTGGACGGATTAGTAGCCGGTGTGGCGACTTACATGTACCTCGTCAATTCGCCAAGTCGCATGATGTACACAATCGTGTTAGCGGTGATTGGCATTGTCATCGGAGTCGCGATTGCGTTCCTGGGTCATTCGCGCGCCGGCAAGCGGCCACCACCGTCTCGTCCGGGGTCTTTGGCGCACGAGATCAAGACGCACGGCGTCTCGCCCGCGGGTCAAGCTGTTGGAGATCCCGACGCACCGCCGAGCAGTCCGGCAGATCCCGTTGATTCACGCGTTAAGTAAGTCTGGAAATTGATCTCAAACGATCTTGGGCTGAACGATTCATCGTTCAGCCCTTTTTGTTTTGCGATTAGAGATTGCGACTGGCGAGCCACTGCCGCCGCCGCTCACATTCTGTAGTTGTTAAAGATTAGGAGTTCCTTAACTTTTCCGCGGCCGGAGCCGTTGGCATTTATGTAACGATTCGCTTTCACCTCCACTATCGTGTACCGACGCTCGTTTCGGTACAGATTTCGAATGAAGTCTGTTGCCGAATTACTTAGTAGAACTTGACATCCTCGTCGAGTCAGCTCATCGCAAACGCTCTTGAGCCTTTTTTGTTCGTCTCGGTCAAAGCTCGGAAGGTTATACCCAGTAAACGACGAAGTATCTGAAACAGGGTCATAAGGTGGATCTAGGTAAACAAAGTCGCCATGGTCCGCGCCACTCAAAGCGTCCTCAAAATCATGACTAGTCATTTCGATTCTTGCGCTGTTGAAGTATCGGCTTACCGCGCTAATAGCTACCTCATCGACGATAAGAGGCTTCGTATACTTGCTGTAGGGAACGTTAAAATGGCCTCGGCTGTTAACGCGAAACAGCCCGTTGAAGCAGGTCTTGTTCAGAAACAAGATTCGGGACGCACGCTCCAGATTCGAAAGCTGCTCAAAAGCCGGATTGCGATCAAGCGCACGCAGATTGTAGAAGTGCTTCTTAGTATTCGGATGCTGCTTTGCGTGGCGGATTAGCTCTTCAGGAGCGTCCTTCACAACCCGGTAGCAGTTAATTAGTTCTTGGTTCGCGTCGTTGATTACTGCAGCGTGCGGTTGCAGATCGAAAAGTACTGCAGCCGCGCCGACGAAGGGTTCGAAGTATAGGCGGAATTTACGCGGGGCGTGCTGTCGGATCTTTGGAACGAGTTGGCGCTTTCCGCCAGCCCATTTCAAAAAAGGACGAATAAGAGAATCGCGCTTGCTCGACGCCTTGGATAAGGCGACTTCCTCGTTCTTTGCTGCTGTTACCATCGCCAATTGATTCGCATGAGCCATTGACTAGGGATAGGGATAAATCAGCGACACCTTTCGAGTCGGAACGCGGCGGGACTCGCGCGTAGGATCAAAGAAATACCAAATATTGAATTTGCGTTCGGTTGGCATCGTATCTGAATTTAAGTCTCGCCAACCTAAGTGTCTAGCAATTTCTTTGTAAACCGCCCTCTTCGTCGAGTTGGTAGCACGGCGCTGCCAATTTTCCATTACCGCGCCCAACAGTAGGTCGCAGAGTTGAATTGCCGGCGTATCTTTAGAATTCCGAGTTGTTACTGATGTAACCGGTGATACTCTACGAAAGTGCTGATTGAGAATGTTATTTGTGATTACCTCCATTGCTTCGTCAGCTTTTCCATATCGCGAAGCAATTGGATCGACATACAGGCGAAATTCATGTTGACGTCGTGGAAATCGTTGGAGTGCTCGACGCATTTTGGTGGTCAATAACATCGTGTAATGTTTGCGCCGTGCCAAGTCCCAATCGTTCCCGTGATATTGCTCCTTTCGCACCATTTCCTTTCGGCAAATTAGACAATGAAACACTAGCCACCGGGTTTCAAAAAAGTATCTAATGAGTTCATTGTAAAAAGGTAAGAACATTTTGCGATTTGCGCTGTGCCATTTGCACTCGCTAGTAAAATTGTGATTTCGTGCGAGCGTTTGGAAATCAGCGTAGAAGTCGCCTCGACGTTGCCAGGGTAACCATAGCGTTCCGAACCCGTAGTGTGGAGACCCGTGAGTGCCTGATTCATCGCACGCGATTAGCCACCGTTTTGTACCATTGAATGACCTTGCTTTCATAGTTAGTATGATTGCAGTCAAAAACGCGACGATCGCTGATCCGGTCTAATATCTTGTCTTCGATTACTTACCGATAGCGTCCCATATGAACCGCGGCATTATAGAACTTGGACACTTGATCCGCTCGTTTCGTGACGCTCGTCACCTTACACAGCGAGAGTTAGCACAGGCCGTGGACTCAAACAGAAGCGCCATCGCACTAATGGAACAAGGGCGGCGACTGCTCGATGCTGAAACCCTTCGTAAGGTGAGTCACTACTTGTCGATTCCCGAGGCGGTCGTGGCGCCGTTCATGTCTCCTGCGCTTCAAAGCAAACGAAACAAGGTAGCTCCCGAACCGGTCTCTATTGTGCCTTTCCGAATTCTTTGCGTCTCGGGAATCACAGGTTCCGGCAAAACAACTTTGTCGGACGTGATTTCTCGTACATTCGGAATCGAGAAGATTGGCTCACATCCGTCAGGCAGGGCGTATTTGAAGGACCTGGCGGCGAATCAGCAACGTTGGGCGTTTGAGGCGCAGGTTGCTTTTTTGGTTACGAAGACGTCTCAAATTCTAAGTAAGCTAGATCGCGAAGAACCCATAGTCGTAGAAAGGTGGGTAGAAGAAGATATTCTGATTTATGAACGGCTCTTTGAAGAAAGTGGCGCTATTGACGAAAGAAGTCACGAGGTATTCAGGCAGTTAAGCGACTTAGCACGCAATTTTTTGACGACTCCTGAATACCATTTCTTATGCGAGTGCAAACCAGAGACGGCGCATAATCGCGTGCACAACAATCGCAAGCGATCGGATTCTAAACTCCACACTATTCAATACCTGGCGAGATCTAAACAACTGTACGACCAATGGCGCGATAATCTGCACGGCCCAGAACTTTACATACTTAACACTGATGAAAGTGATCTGGAAACTCCCGGTGTAATCGAGGAAGTATTTCGTGAAATTCAATGGGTCCTCGCTCACGATTTGCGAGATCCGCAGATTCCGTTGTTTGATGCTGGGCCGACAGGCGGCTTTCTGAAGCATCTTAGACCCTATCGACCCGATCGCTGGTCACGCATTCTAAAAAGCCGAAGACTAGCGAATGCGGCCACACCGCTCGTTGCTCCGGTCGCTTATCTCGCTGCGCCGTTTAGCGGCAGGGACATTGATACAAACCACGCCCATTCCCAAAGCTATCTATTCGACGTTCCCGCGGGTCATGGAATCATACCGCGGGCTGGGTTTCGACAAGATCTGCTCGGTATCGAACGAGCGCTCGGAACGTTAGGTCTGTCAGTTCTCCTTCCGCATCGTGACGTAAACGAGTGGGGCAGAAAGCAATTGACACCGGATGAAGCTTTGAAAGAATGCACAAATCATGTAGAGACCAGTGATCTCTTTGTGGGATTGTTGGGGAATAGCTGTGGCGCGCACTACGAATTTGGGATCGCGAAGGCGTCAGGCAAGCCCTGCATCATTATCGAAGCTGAAGAGATTTCAACCTCCTTTCTAGGTGCGGGCGTAGACATACTTCAGTCTGACGACCTCATTCGAATCTCCTGTCGCCGGTTAAAGGAAGCCGAAGAGATCATCCAAAGCTCACCCGCTGTACGTAGATTCGTCGAGCGTCATTTAGGGCGCGGAGTTGTCTTACCATGATCAATCAACTCTTTAACAAACTCTATGGCTTGTCTCCAAGTGTTACGGCCGCCGCGAGAGGCACGTTAGCAATCGTGGCATTCCTTATCGGTGTGTTACTTCAGCCGCACTTACAGAGAATCAACGGAAGCCAGCCGGGAGATAAGGCTTGGGGCCTGTCCTGGATTCTCATCCTGATTCTCGTTGCAGTAACATGGGGAATCCTGCAGTACTGGTATCGCCGTACCCTCGCGTCGTACAAAATACAGTCTCAGACGCATGAGCGCGCGATCGCTGATGCTCGCGAGCGAGTGACGGCTCTAAGCGTTGAACAACTAGCACAATGCGACAAGGTGATGGAGAAGGAAAGAGTGACTATCGACGAATTGCGGTCCGTGCTCATCTGCGATTTAGAGCGAATTAGTGGTTTGATAAAAGCGGCATGGGAAGTCGTGAACTCGCACCACAACATTAGCACTGCTGCTACGGAGCGAATCAATTTCGAGATGACGTTAATTACTGCGTCACTCCGAGACTCGGAACTTACAATTGCATCGTGGTGCAACCGAGATAACATCCGACCTAAATCGCTTGGTCTCCGGGCCGAGGGTGAAAAGGAAATTTATAGACGCACGGAAGCAGCCAAGATGATAACTCGCCGAGGAATGGAAACACTGGTAATTGAGGATACGTCAGACCCCGCGACGGATTATGAGGCATTGTATGAAGGTCAAAAAACTCGTATCCGCAGCAGTGTTCTTCATCCGGTATTGTCTCCGAAGGGCCAGCATCTTGGCGTTCTCGTCCTTCATTGCGAACGAGAGGATTTTTTCAGAAACGAGGATTGTCGCTACTGGCATGAACTCTTTTCTGTTTTTGCTCCATCCATAGCCTTGGAACTAGAAAGAATACGAGCTTTTAACAAGGCAACGAGCGCTTGGCCTAATCCACCAATCTCAGAATACGAACCTTACTGACACAAAAGGGTTCGAGAAGAGGCGATTCAGTGATTGGTGCCGGAGGAGAGACTCGAACTCTCATGAGGAGTGAACCTCGCCAGATTTTGAGTCTGGTGCGTATACCAATTTCGCCACTCCGGCTTTGCGGGATCGCTCTAGCCCCAGCGTCAGGCCATATTAGAGAGACGCGATATGAACGTCAACTTCAAGGGCGTTCAAACTAGAAATCTCCCCGAGAACTGCTGGGATTCCCCACAAAAATAGGGGCCTTGAGCCTGTTGCAA
>DATBSH010000222.1:0-5006 GCA_036559885.1 Pyrinomonadaceae bacterium | reverse complement strand
ATTGTAAGGTCAGAAAACCAATGTCTGAATCGAATGAGACGGGCTCGTCACTTCCGCGGCATTGCCCGACACCCACAGCCAATATGAGGCGTCCTTATCACTTGAATTCATCACCACCACCGAAACTTTTCCATCAGGATTCAGAAACGCGGTGGAAAGGAGTTGGCTACGGCTGGGGGAACTGGCAATCCTTTTCGCCCCCCGCTGTATGAATTTTGAAAAGTGGCCGATGTAGTAATACGAACTCAGGTACGTCAGTTCGCCCGTCTTCGTATTAGCGTGGACCGGAGCGAAGCAAAAATTGTTGACGTGGTTCGGGCCGCCGCGCTCATCCAGCAGGACATTCCAATCCGTCCAGCCGACCGTCCCATTGTTGAAGTCATTAATCATTGAGCGGCCATAGCGCTCGCCAAACTTCCATTCGGTAAGGCGGTTTGGGTCGAAGACGTCGACACAGCCTTCCGTGAAGATCAAAGCCTTATCGGGGAACGTTTCATGAACCAGTTTGACGTTATCGAACATCGGCTCGCCGCCGCTCCAGGGCTCGTACCAGTGAAAGCCGATGCCCCAAACAAATTTCGCGGCATTGGGATCACTCAGGATCGTGCTCGCTCGCTGGTAAATCAGATCGCGATTATGATCCCAGGCAATGATCTTCTTATCGCTTAGGCCTTCGCGCTTAAGGGTGGGCCCGAGGTAGTTCTTGAGAAAATCTCGCTCCTCCTCAGCCGTGTAGATACATGATTCCCATTTCTGAGTGGCCATCGGCTCGTTCTGAATGGTTATGCCCCAAATTGGAACTGATTCACGTTCGTATGCTTTGATGAATTTTGAGTAATAGTTGGCCCACGACTGATAGAAGTCTGGTGCTAATTTCCCGCCGTGCAAAATGTCATTGGTGTCCTTCATAAAGGCTGGCGGACTCCAGGGACTGGCAAAGATCCTTAATCTTCCGCCAGTCGCCGCCAGCACCCGTTTGATGAATGGAATGCGATATTTCCGGTCGTGGTCGATGCTGAAGGATTTCAGTTCTTTATCGCCTTCAGCGACGTAGGTGTAGCTGCTGCTCGAGAAATCACAACTGTGAATATTGGTGCGAGCCAGGCTATAGCCGATGCCTTTCTTCTCGTCGAAATACGCGGTCAGAATCTCTGCCTGGCGCTCAGCCGGCAAACCGGCGAACACCTCCGCGGCGGCATCGGTCAAGGCTCCGCCGATGCCGAGGAAAGTCTGAAACTGCTTTGCCGGATCTATAAAAACGCATGTCTGAGTTTCTTTTGGTTGGCCGGCAGGCTTAAAGCTGAGCGTATCCGTCAATGAAATCCGGTGATTGGTCCCCTCGGCCGTCGTGTAGACGCTGACCTGTTTGCCAACACTGGAAAATGATGGCCCAGGCGAAGAGTACCGTTCCGAGTGGAGGAAGGCTAAGGACGGTTTGCGGTAAGCCAACGACGCCGCGGACGAGAGGAGCAGGAAGTTGCGCCGATTAAGTTTCATGGACCGAACCTATCACAAACGAAACCAGATTGACTGAGCGAACATTCGCGGGACTCCACAACTGGCGAGACTAAAAGCAATCAAAGCGCACGAAGTATGGCGACCCAACCCCCGCCGGGTGCCAGTTTTGTTTTGATTTTCATCGAGCGATCAATTTGGCGTTGGCTGCGACGGTAATCGCTCGCGAAGCGGTCCGCGTTGGGGCCGTCCTCATAGCTTTCCATTTCAAACTTGCCTGCCCGCAGAAATGAAAAATCGATTTCCAAATCACGTGAAGTCCAATCGGTCATGGCGGCGACGTACCAGTAGGTTCCTTTGCGGCGCGCCACTACCACGTAATCGGTAATTTTGCCGTCGAGAGCTTTCGTCTCGTCCCAGGTGGTCGGAACGGGTCCGAGGAACTTCATCGTCTCAGGCTCGCGCAGGTAGTTGGATGGTGAATCGGCCAGCATTTGCAGCGGGCTTTCAAAGACTACATACATCGCCAGCTGGTGACAGCGTGTGCCCTGACTCATCGGTCGCATAAAGACATGGGCGAACGATGCTTTGGTTGCATTGAGCATCGCGCCCGGAGTGTAGTCCATCGGCCCCAGAAACATGCGCGTAAACGGCAATTCGAGATCGTGCTCCGGCGTAGTCTCTTCACTCCACTTGTTCCATTCGAGACCTTTGACGCCTTCAGTGCTGATCAGATTAGGCCAGGTCCGGGTCATAGTAGCCGGCCGAACCGCGCCATGAAAATCAACCAACAGATGCCGTTTCGCAGCTTCGCGACAGACTCTGTGATAGTAGGCGATAAGCTTTTGATCGTCGCGCTGCATGAAATCAACCTTGATTCCCTTCACTCCCCATTTTTCAAATTGGTTGAAGGCCGGCTCGAATTGATCGTCGAACGTTTTCCAGATTACCCATAGAATTATTCCGACATGTTTCTCGCGGCCATAAGCCACCAACTCTTCAATATTGATATCGGGAACCACGCTTAGCAGATTCCCGAGCTTGTACCAGCCTTCGTCGAGAATGATGTACTCAATGCCGTACTTTGACGCGAAATCGATGTAGTACTTATAGGTCTGCGTGTTAATTCCGGCTTTAAAGTCCACGCCATAGATGTTGTTGGCATTCCACCAATCCCAGGCAACCTTGCCTGGCTTGATCCATGAAGTGTCCTGCACCTGTGAAGGCTTCGCCAGCAAATACACCAGCTGGTTGGTGATCAAGTCGCGATCATTTTCGGCGACGCCGATGACGCGCCAGGGGAAGCTGCGAGCGCCACCCGTGAGCGCAATATAATCCGCCGATTGCGTCACCCGCAGATCGCGATCACCGGTCAATTCTTCCTTCAGAGGGTAGGGCGGAAAGATGGCTTCCAGACTGTTATCGTTGTTCCCGCGCAGCCATAGGCCGGGATAATCCTCAACGTCCGCATCGGCGATTGCGATTTTGGTGCCGTCCACGTCAACAACTGCAGGAATGCTGGCGATCGTCGTGGGTTCGATCTGGCTGATTTGCACGGGGCGGAAGTCACGCTCGTTGTGAGAGAAGAAACTGTCTTCCGTCGGATAATAAACAGTGTAATCGCCGACGAATTTAAACCGTGCTTCTTCATCTTGAATCTTCACTACAGACGCGGACAGTGCGGTCTCAAATCTGTAAGCGATGCCTTCGTCGTAAGCTCGAAAGACGATGAAGTAATGCCCTTCCATTTCCAGGCGCAATTCATTAAACGCCTCCCTAACTTGGGCTGATTTGCGAGGCACCGCCACATCGATGACACGGTTGACAGCGCGCGTTTTGGCGGCGATCACTTTCGGATTGAGACCAAGCGTCTGGTGATCGACACGAAGTGACAGGGTGCTGTCGCGCAGCAAAGATCTTGAAGGTCTTTTCGCATCCCCGGCGAGCGAAACGCTGTAATAGATGCGATCAGCAGCGCGGATCTGAATCTTAATGCGACCGTCTGGTGAACGTAGTTCATGATTGGACTGACCCAGCGCCGGGGCAGCGAGAAATTGCAAGGCGAGTACGATTAAGGAGATGACGCAGAAAGTCCGCGAGGCGAACGACCGCATAAAGCTCGGGGCGCAAGCCCCAGCTGCCTCATCAGAAAAACCGCCCGAGCCCACGATAGTGAGCGACAACAGCGTTTGTGAATGCGCATTCATCGCGTCGTACCACAGTTAGATAGTTCTCGCCAGCTGGCTGGCTTGTGCAGGACGTCTGAATCCTGGGGCTCAAGTCCCAAGCCTTACGCTGGCATCGGCCGCGCGGACTAATCTCTGCCGACTCCCAACGCGTCCGCGACTCGATTAACGTAATTGAACCATGCGGCTATCAGCGTGATCTGCAAAATCCCGCGGTCATCGAACCCAACGTCTCTTAGCTTACCGTGATCCCCCTGGGTGATACGGGTTGCGTCCCGGGTCAGCTGGGTTACGAAATCAAGCATGACTCTATCCTGTTCGGATATCTCTGCGATTCGATAATCTGTCTGCAGATCTTTTACCAGTTGTTCATCGAGAGTGACGCGACGCAGAAACTCTGCGTGAGATTCGATTCAATAATGACAGCGATTGGTGACCGAGACGACGGTCGTAATCATCTCTTGTTGCCGGCGCGTCAAAGGCAACTCCGGCGACATTAACACTCCAAACGTCGCGAAAGCATGATGCAGTGCTTCCGGTATCAAACTATGTGAGGCGACGATTTGCGACGCTTGATTGTTGGTGGTGGGAAAAACCGGAATGGCGTATTCGGGCGGATAAAGAGCACGCTCCGCTTCCACCGCGCCACGAACGCGTTCGTCTTCGTCCAGGGGGATGGTCTTAATCCACGTCACGGCTGACGAAACTTTCGGACATACTTCACCAAACTGGTGATGTCGCTGGGCCTTAGTTGCTTGCCGAACGCCGGCATGCCAGCTTTGCCGCGGGTAACAACCGCCGTCAAACTGCGCGCGTTTGTAATATCAGAATGCTTCCGCCACCAGTCAGCATCCGTCAAGTCCGGCACGTTATAAGTTTGCCCCAGTGGTGTGTCTCCCCGCCCGTCGGCGCCGTGGCAACGCGCGCAGTTGTTGCGGAAGAGCTCAGCTACATCGGTCGCATGAGACTTGGTTTTGCTCCGCTGTCCGAACGCGCCTGCAATATCGGTTAAGTGAAGAAATGCAATCAGAAAAAGAACGAGACTACCAGCGATGAACCGTCGCGTGTTGCCAATCATGCCAAACGCTCATTACTCCTTTGTTCTCAGTACCCGGGCGTCAGGGCTAAATCATGTACGTGCCAGTAGACGCTTTCATTGCTCATCTCGGGGTGTTTGTGCAAAAACTGGTTCGCTAATGCGAGCGCGCCCGGATCGTCCTTCAGATCGGCAAAGATCTTCGCTTCGCGCTTGGCGTCATCAGTCTTGCCCAGCTTGCGATAAATCAACATCAGATTGTAGTGCGCGCCGGTGTCCTCAGGATCGATCGCCAGGATCTTGTTATAGCACTCGAGGGCGCCTTCGTA
>DATBSH010000221.1:0-13888 GCA_036559885.1 Pyrinomonadaceae bacterium | reverse complement strand
GCCATAAAGCATAGTCGCAATCTCGCGCGCATTTTCTTCACTTACACCAAGTGCGTTACGAGCTGTAACCGAATGCGCCAAACGCAGGTTCATGTTTTCAAAAAGCTCCGGCGTCGTCGTTCCGTGATGATCGAGTTCGGAGAGCATGAAAGCATGAAACGTATCGTGGACAGTTGACGCAATCTTCGCCGAAATTAGTCCGTGTCCCTGTGCGTCAACTAGTAGGACGCCCGCCGTACTGTGGAGCTCGTTGAGAGCTTCTGCGACCCGTACTTGCTCCGAGCTTCGTGCAGATCTGTATTCGACTTCCATTTCGGATCGATAGTCCGGCCTGGACCTCATCCACTGCACATGATCGTCTACTGAATTACGCGGTGCGGCGCCTGGCGGCAGCGGATCGAGAAATTCCTTGGATAAATTTAGCGCTTGCTGAATGCGTGCGTCGATATCATAGCGTTGCTGAAAATTTATGTATTCGAACAGATCCCCGCCGACACTTTCGACAGGAACAGAATTCCCGTACATCTCGATTCCGGATATACGAGGAATCGAGCCTTCCACCGGCATAAGCCGTTCACGGAGGTATTCATCGATACTCAGATCTGTGGGCCGTGTAGTCATGAACCGTTATGAAACATCATCCAACCATGAGGTTGTAGCTGCGCTTCTGTGCCAGCTTTATAGCACCGAGTAGCCTACTCTCCCAAAGAGTTTCGTCGACAAACCTTTGGGCATTCGCGGTCTGGCTTTGAATGATCAGGATCCCCGGCTCACAGCGCCGCGAGCTTCCTGCCCCACTTTTCAATTTTCTGCGAGATTTCGGTAAAGATATTTGCGCTGACTCGGTCACTGAACTCGTTGCAGATGTCAATTGCCTGAGTTGCGCGGTCGCCATTTCTTTATTGAAGTTAAGTTGACAATACCGCATACACTGTATTTGATACTTTTTCAGCAAGCTGAATTATTGCCTCCGGAACGTATCAAGGGCCAACAATATGATTGCGCGGCTGGGTGACTTTCTGCGGCTGACGCTTGACCATGCCGAAGAACAGATGGTACCGCTCGGGCAGGAAATGGAGTTCCTGCGTTGTTACCTGGCGCTCAACAGGAGCTTCGCGCAGAAGAAATCTGAAGAGAAACCCAAGATGAGAAATGATGGAGGTTAAGTCGATGAATCTCAGGGCCCTTGCCGTTTCTTTTTTTTCTTTTGCACTGGGTGTGGCCTGAGACGTCGGGGATAGAGGCGCATTGACATTTGTGTCAATAAGAAGCTGGACGCAAGACCTGTCGGGAAAGTTTAGCTACTTATTCAGGGTCAAAGAGTAGAGGGAAAAATGTTCCTTCCATTTTCTGACCTGGAGGAATGGGAGGAACTCCCTCCAACGGAGCAGAATCAGAAGCGGAAACTACACCGTCGCGGAAAACGTTCAACACGACCGCTCGACGCGAGACATCTGTACGATTCTCGTAAGACCCATGGACCATGAGGGGATGATGAAAAGAACATTCACCCTGCTTTAGCTCAATCGCCACGGGTTTGAATTCTCGTTTCTGCTCGGGCGTGAGCGCATTCAAAATTGCGTCCATGTCGTTGGCGAAATCGGCGCGCGGTAACAGATTCCAACGATGGCTCCCCGGCACGTAGTGCACGCAACCGTTTTCGCGTGTGGAATCGTCCAGCCCGATCCAACACGAGAGGTGCGCCATTGGTTGAGTTCTCGTCCAGTACGAATAGTCCTGATGCCAGATAACAACACCACCGTGATGTGCTGGTTTATAGAAGATTTGATCGCCAGAAGCGAACAGCTCCTCCGAGAAGTTGTGAAGCAGGCACAGTGAACGCCGGATTCCACAGAATGTCGTGAAGCCCTGGCGTAATCCGCCAAGCCCCAAGGGCATGAAAGAGAATCTTCTGCGGGTCGGCAGACTCATTTGAGTTGAACTCATAGAACAACTGATTTCCCGGATGCGCCGGATCCACCAAGGCCGTCACTTCCTTCCGCAGCGCGTCGACCTGTTCGTCATTCAACATGCGAACGCCAGCCAGATATCCATATTCGTTGTAAAACTCAACCTGCTCGTCGCTTAAACGATACCTCGCCCATTCTTCGGGAGATGACGGTTTTGCAAAAAGATCTCCGACGAATTCGTGATGGATTGATAGGTCTTTCATTTGCAATTCATCCGATTGATTAATGGGTCGTCATCGCTGGCTTCGCAAAAAGCCAAAATCCCAATACTGTTCAAAAACCTCAACCCTTCTCATTCTCCCCAACCTTTAGGTTGGGGTCAGCTCGGCCAAGGATGAATCGCGAACCATTTCAATGGTTCGTCTTTTATAACAGTCGTTTGAAAACCATTGAAATGGTTCCGTTCAGTTAACGACACCTGCCCCCAACCTAAAGGTTGGGAGAATGAAAAGAGCTGAGCTTTTAGTCAGACTTGTGCTTTTTTGTGCAAAGCCATCCCTTGTTCTGAACTCAACTGCTCGAAACTTGTGGCCCGGCACTTTCAACTTGAGAGTAGGTTCCCTTCCAATCGTGTTGTTATTAACCAGGTCAAGCCATTCTCTTGCATTTGTTGCTCTCACAGGTTTCAGAATTACTTCTGTCTCAACCGGTGTGTAGTTCACTATTGCTACGCGAAATCCATTCGGCGTGTGCTCTACCGCGATATCTGAATTCTCACCAGTGCCATCAATATCGACAAGCGGTGTGTTGCCTCGGGCCGCGATCGCATAATCCAAAACATCACGTACCAACTCAGAAAAGTTCTGCACCGCTGTCGGGACATCAGGAAAGATGGTGACGATGGTTCCCTGGCCGTACTTGTTTGCGTTGATTGCCGGCGAGCCATCTTCAAAAGTCGCTACAATACGCGCCCCTTTTGTGGTCCAGGAAGGGAGTTCGAGTCGATTCAACGAAAAGCGGCTACCGGCTGTTACACGTTTGCCGAGCGCGTCGCGAACTACCACCGTTGAATGTGTCGCAGTTCCCTTGCCTTCTTCGATACCAAACAGTTCCTGACGCTCATAACTCCGCCCCATCGGGATTTGCGGTCCAAAAGTCATTATCACACCCCCTTGTTCAACGAATGCCTTTATCAGATCACTATCTGTTTGCTGAAACCCTGAGACGTTGGGCAGGACGAGGACAGTTTTTTCCGTCAGCAAACGAGCAAGAACGTCCTTATTCAGATGAAATGGGTAATACGGATAAACCGATTCTTCGATTGGTGGTGCGTAGGGTAATACATCAACCGGGACGCCGAGTTTGCGAAAACCATCCAGCGCCGGCAGAAAGTAGTTGTGCCATCGCTCAATGATCCAATCGGAATAAGGGAAATAGACCGCTAGCGGATTATTGCGTTGCGAGACCTTTGCGCTAATCAGGTCAAAAGCTTTTAGGCCATCGACCACCGCTGCGCGACTGCGGGCCACCTGGGGTAGTTTCTTTGACGTCTCGAAAACATGTGCCTGGTATGTGAAAAATGAAATTCCGTCGGCACCCGCGACAGTCGCGGCGCTCAGTATCTGTTGATAGATATTGTCGTAAGTTGTGGCCGTTGTATTCGGAGTCAAACGGTTTTCGAGATATCCAAATAACTCCACATGATTGATGGAGATCTTTTTCTGCAAACGCTTTGCACCGGCACCTAATGAGCAAAAGTCCTTCACTCGTCGAAACGGATACATCTTGCGATTGTCCGTTCTGTAACTCGCCATCACTCCTGCTTGATAAATGATGATGTCCAGTTCTTCGACAGTGCTTAAGTAACCTGCAAGAAGTGGGTCATCAACATGTGGCGCACACGCAGTCAGGAGATTCGGGTTAAGACTCTTGATGTGTTGGCTAAACTCGCGGACAAACGGAACGAAGTAAGTACCACTCCCTTCCTGATATGAATAAAAACCTGCAAGGGACGGATGATGTTTGTACAAGCTGTACAGCTCTGTTGAGATTGCCTTGATCTCCCCCATGCGATCTTTGAAAGGAGATTGCTTCGTCATATCCCAACTCACGGATAGAAGTACGGGCAATCCCTGCTTGTCTGCCTGCGTCAGTGTCATTTCGACAAGATCATTTGCTGATCCGGACGTCACGTCGGTGTGGGCAATCTTCGAAGGGAAATAGGCTTTGGTCGGAGTGATCAGGTTGTGTGCGATCAGAAAATTGCCGCCAATCGATCGGAAGTCTTTCAGATACAATTGGAGGTCCGCTGCCGGCTTCGACGCATCAAGATATGCGGGAATAAAAAAATCCGTAACGACTCGGCCCAGTAAGAACGTAGCCTTTCCTATTGAGGTTGCGTTTGCTGCGTCCCCGGTCCACGAGTGTATGACGTACAGTCCCTCCGGCTGATCATTACCGAGTACAACCTGAGTGCGAAACGTGTTTTGCTGACCGGGCAAACGACTAAGTTGAAGATCTTTAGTTCCGACCGTTGGGGTTAGTAAGACGGCGTGAACCGGTAGCTCTGAATTGGTTTGAATTTTGATCTCAACAACTTCGCCACGCTGGGGACGCGAACGATTTAGAGAGACGGAAATCTCAGCGGCAGGAGTCGCCGACAAAGTGATCGGCGCCAACACCAAAAAGCACAAAACGAGCGCTGTTCGATAGTTGAACTTAGGAATCATCTGTGAAGCTTCTCTGTGCAATCTCAGTGTCCTCTGTGTCTCTGTGGTTGTCATGCTCCTCGAAGGCTTTACCACAGAGACACAGAGAACACTGAGGTTGCACAGAGAGAGACCGTTTACGCTCGGAGCATTCTTTCCAAACCCAGCAGGTTCAACATGAGATGTCGCGGGTGATGAAAATTTTCAACTCGTTTCGGCATCTTTAAGAAGGCTTCGTAACTTGCTTTGCGATCCGAGGCGTACATCCAAAGTGGGGACCCATACTTCTTCAAAACATAGTTTTTACGAACGTACATGTTCGTTCTCCGAAACATCTCGATCGCCCAGTCGTAACCGCGACGTTCAGCGATTAGCATTGAACCGATCAGCACCTCCTCCTGGGCCCATAAGACTTTGTCGACCAACCAGATGTTCTTGTCTACGTTCTGCAGATTGCGAAAAACGCCGCCATAGACATCGTCCCACGCAACCTCAACGTGGCGCTTGAACCACTCTGCTAACTTGTCAAACAGCGTTTCGTCGCGACGTCTCACCGACTCCAACATTAGCATCCAGAGAATCTCAATACTGTGACCGGTATAGACGAGTTGGGCATACTCATTCGCAGGACGTGATAGATCGTGGTTGATCAATTCATTGATCAAACCAAAATCAGGGTTGTAATGATGATTAGTGACTGCGCTAAGGCAGCGCTCGGCAACAGATTCGATCTCTTGATCGCTACGCGTCTCAAGCATCTGAGTGGTCGTGCGAATCAGTGTCATCCACACACCTTGAATCCTCGCTCCAGGAAAGGGGGCGGCCGAGGGGCCAAGATAAGTTTGACCAATTGTCGGTCGGTAATCAGGTTTGTCATAAAGCCGAACGCACTTCAACAAGATCTGTTTTGCCTCGTCCCAGAAAGAACCATCACCGGTCGCCTTGCTGAATTCAGCGAGGCCTTCAGCGATGAATAGATCTCCGTAAATCTCTCCGTCCGCAGATGTGAGTTGCTTACCTTCGCGGGTGATCTCTTTGGGCCATAGGTCATCACCCTGAGGCTTTATCTTCATTATGAGATCAAGGGAGCGGCGCGCCACGTCGAGATAGTTCTGTTCTCGAGCAAGATTGTTGTAGAGGAACGAATAAACCCATATGCCGCGCCCTTCAAACCAGCTGAGTTTGTTGTGATTAAGTCGGTTCGCGAGATGGTCGATGTTGCATCGGAAGCCGCCAAACTCGGGATCGATGACGTGCTTCTCCATGAAAGGAAGAAAGTCTGTAAACAGATCTCGCCGATACTGATCGCGAAGTTCTGTTAGGGGAAGTCGGGGTCGTCTTGACGGCGTCTGGCGTCTTTGGGGGGACACTGCTGGAACGCTGCGGGGAAATAGCGCAACTGCTCCGGCTGCCCCGATCATGAAGTTGCGTCTTTGCATACTTGAACCGCTAGTTTTCTGACGTGGCTAATTCGGACAAAGAGTTACGAACCTTCTCGATCGCTGTAACTACTTCATCAATCCAATCCTGATCGGCGAGTAGCGCATTGTGTGGTAACCAGATTGACGAGTCGCAATACGCCTCGGCTTCAGGACACGGTTGCACAATGCTTGGATAGTTTTGAAAAAGCTCGTTGCGATAGATTGGATGTGGATAGCCGGTCGTCACTGGCACACCTTCAGCTTGCAAGGCGGCGACAACTCTATCTCGCGACACGCCACTCCATGATTTGTTGTCAAATCTCATTGAGAACAAGTGATAGCCATGGACGGTGACGCGTTCGTCAAGCGTTGAGGGAGTTGGGGCCAACCCGTCAATGCCTTTCAATTTCTCGCGCAGCTGGTTCGCACGTTGCATTCTGGTGTTAAGTTGTTTGGGCAATCGGTCGAGCTGGTTTAGCAAAAGGACGGCTTGAAGGCCGGTGAGTCGAGCATTTGTTCCCAGCGTTTGATGTTCATACCATGCGCCACCGGTCCGTCGTCCCTGATTACCGATTGCTCTCGCTCTTTCAGCTAAATCAGCATCATTCGTCAACAAAATCCCGCCTTCACCTGCCGTCATGTTTTTTGAAGCTTGAAAACTAAACGAACCAAAACTGCCGAAGCTACCGACGCGTTGATCGTGCCATTGAGCACCGTGCGCATGAGCGCAGTCTTCGATCAGCTTAAGGTCGCGTTGGTGGCATAGCTCAAGCAGACGGTCCAGTTCAATCGGATGGCCGGCAAAGTGCACTCCAACGATTGCTCGAGTTCGTTCGGTGATGCTCTGCTCAACCAACTCCGGATTGAGATTAATTGTCTCGGGATCGATATCAACGAATACTGGTACAGCCCCCACACGCACGACTGCACTAGCAGAAGCGACGAACGTAATTGGCGGAACGATGACTTCGTCGCCGGGCTTAATTCCAGCAGCCGTTAGCGCTATTTCCAGTGAGACGGTGCCATTCGCGAGAGCGATTCCGTGTTCTGCGCCGTGAAAGGCGGCAAACCGACGTTCTAACTCTCCCACCGACTCGTGATACCCACCCCAGTTGTGACTCTCCAAAACAGCATTAAGGGCATTGCGATCGGTATCGTCAAAAAAAGGCCAGAGTGGAGCCGTTCGATTCACCGCTCGCGGACCTCCAAAGATTGCCAACTGATCATCTATAGCGCTCTGTGTTTGTTGTGACATGAATTAGTACCTATTCACCTTGAAGCAGGCGTCGGGCTGACGCTGCGAGTACCATTGCACCGATCGGTAGTGCTGCTTCATCAAGATCAAAAGTCGAGCTGTGCCAAATCGGATTCGGAACGAGATCACTGGTCACTCCCAGCCAGAACATCGAACCAGGAACACGTGCGCTCATATAACCGAAATCCTCCGCCCATGGATCGAATGGCAGGTCTACAACATGGTTTGAACCAAGCACCTCCGTGGCGGCATCGCGAATAGTTTGAGTCACTCCCGGATCGTTATTTGTGGCCGCATATCCTTCTTTGATTCTCAGTTCGCAGGTTGCACCCATCGCACGGCCCACATTCAACGCCGCATCTAGTTCTGAAATTAGGAGGTCGCGCGCAGAACCACCGGTGCTGCGAATGGTTCCCCCAAGTTCAACTCTATCGGCAATGACGTTTTCCTTAACACCACCCTGAATCGTGGTGATGCTGACGACTGCCGGTGTCACGGCTGATATCCGACGCGCCACTATCTGCTGAATCGCTGTAATGACCTGAGCTGCGATCGCAATGGCGTCGATTCCTTGTTCAGGATGTGCACCATGCGCTGCGCGCCCAAGAATCGTAATGTTGATTGTGTCGTTTGCAGCCATTGCTGGGCCACTTGTAACCCCGATAAAACCGACAGGCAGTGCGCGTGTGTGGAGCGCAATTACACTGCTGACACCGTCGAGGACTCCCTCTTCGATCATCTTCAACGCCCCGCTTTGTCCTTCTTCATCTCGTTGCTCTTCGGAAGGCTGAAAGAGGAATCGCACTGTGCCTCTCAGGGGTTCACCATTGAGAAGCATCGCTGCACCAAGCGCACACGCCACATGTGCGTCGTGCCCGCAGGCGTGCATCATGTTCGGAACTCGTGAGGCAAAGTCGAGACCGGTTGCCTCGTTGATTGGAAGGGCATCCATGTCTGCCCGAATTGCAACTACAGGTGAACCGATTCCGATTTCTGCAACGACTCCTGTTTTCGCTACTCCCTCACGCACAGTCGCACCTAGTTCGCGCAAGGTCTTCGCAATCAAACGGGAAGTATCAAACTCGCGGAAGCCATATTCAGGATTCGCATGAATCTGCCGGCGCAGTTGAACAAGGTGCTCCTTAAATTCGAGCGCTGGTTTTGAGTCGATGGCGACGGACATTACTGCTCCTGCAGTTTCTTCAGAACTTGAGCCAAACCACTCACAAGCCGAGCTTGAACTTGACCCTCGACTTGAAAAAGAGAGCGGGCGGCACGACCAATGTGGAACTCGCGAATCCGAGTTGCTCGACCGATTCGCAAAATGGCCTCACTATCGACTCCGCCTCCCGCGACAATTGTTATTTGTGGAGAGGCCGCCTCTTCGTACTCTCCGAGTCGTTGAACTTTTTCGTCTAAGGCGCCCCGTCCGCCACTACTGAGAATGCGATCGACCTGGGACAGACCTTTTATTTCCTTCAGTGCCTCCAGTCGGTCTTTCGATTCCTCAAACGCATGATGGAAAGTTGCCTTCACATTTGGCGCACACGCGAGAACGCGATGGGTTAATTCAACATCAACCTGTTCTTGTTTGAGAAAACCGATCACAAAACCATCGACATCGAGCGCCGCAAAATGTTCTGCGGCAAGACAAAGTTTCTTAATCTCATCTTCTCCGCTTGTTTCATAGCCGACACTTTCGCGCAGCATCACTCGAAGTGGTAAATCGACGGCACTCTTGATTTCCCTGACAAGTTCCCATGATGGCGTCAATCCGCCTCGTCTCAGATCTCGAACCACTTCAAGACGGTTCGCACCGCCTTTTTCAGCCTCGATAGCGTCAGACACAGAGCATGCGATTACTTCCAGTATGGGCTGAGTCACTGTTCGAATGTTACGCCTCTTCAAGATCGAGATATCTGATGCGGCCCCGATAGCGGTTAAGTAGCTCTTTAAGTCGTTCTTCCGTCACGCCATCGAGATTCGCACTTGGTAGAACCGGAACGTTCTTGCCGCGTCGCAGAGTTTCGGCAACAGCTTCGATCATGACGGAATTGATAATCGCAGCGCCTGCGACCGTAGACGAGGGTCCAATCCGTGACCGCAGGCCGGGAAGTGTAAGCAGAGCGTCCCCAGGGGGAACACAGTTATCGATCGTAACATCAGCAATTTCGAAGAGGCGCTTACCACTTGAATGCAACGGAATGGACGAACCCGATTGCGTAACGCTGGTTATCGCAATAACTTTTACTCCACGGAGTTGCATCTCGAGCGCCATTTCAACTGGAACGTTATTACGACCCGAATTAGATATCAGGATCGCGACGTCATTTGGTCCAACCTGTTCGTTCTTGAGCAAAGATTTTGCAAACCCTGGGACTCTTTCAGCGCGAGTACTTTCAAGTGCACCTTTTAGAAAGACGAACCGCTCATCGAGTATCGGGTTGATAGCTGCGATGCCGCCCGCACGAAAGAATGCTTCATCAGCGATAAGGTGCGAATGCCCGGTGCCAAATGTGTGGATTATGCCGTCGGCAATCAGAGTGTCTGCGACCAAATGCCCTGCAGCCTGGATCGCACTAATTTGCTCTTGCTTGATCCGCTCAAGTAAGTGTTGCAGCTCGCTGATGTAACTCTGGAAATGCACGGTCCGCCCTCTCTAACTCTCTGCAACAGCCGCGGCTTCGGCCCCGATTAAAGAACTCAAAAGCACCGAAGGTGCGAACGAAGGTAGCCAGGGGCAAGCGCGAAGCGCGCAGCCCCTGGTAAAAATGGCTGTGGCGCCAGAGCCCTGAAAGGGCGACAGAAATGGCCGCTGTTCTGTCGCCCTTACAGGGCTGAATTCAATCTTCGCTCGATCCAGGGGCGGCGCGCTTCGCGCTTGCCCCTGGCTACCGTCTGTCACCGCTTCGCGGCCGGAGATTCTTACTAAGAAAACAAGAAGTTGATGGTCTGTTGCACAGAGAAGAATCAACTCACCATCCCAAAGCCTTGCAACCGAGAAGATACGCTCCCATCACCGGCTCAAACTCTGGTGGAACCACTTCAGCAACCTCGATGGTGCGCTGCAATTTATCGATGAACTGCTGACGCAGTAAATGACACGACTCAATCACTGACCCTTGATAGGAGACAACAGTTTCATCAAGCTCGAGTTGCCGTACCGCTGCGATCACACTTTCCGCCAGTTCTTCTCCAGCTTGTAAGAAGATCGTGCGGGCGACCTCGTCGCCCGCCTCGGCAACCTCGTAAGCCACTCGACTAAGTGCCGCAATCTCGCGCGGCTGCATCGCTTCCACATAAATTCGCGGGACAGTCTCCTTGAAATCACTCAGACCAAGGGCGTTCGTTAGCGAGTGGACCAAGGCTGTTGCCGGTCCGCTCCGGTCATAAGCCCGCGCCGCGGCTCGCAGCGACATCTCGCCAATTCGATATGCGCTTCCCTCGTCACCGTAGATCGGTCCCCATCCTCCAACCTTCACGCGCTCACCGTTCACGCCTATTCCCAGTACACATGAACCAGTGCCCGACAATGCAACCACGCCCGCACGCCCTCCCAGAGCACCGGCGTGCGCGATCACCATGTCGCCGTTGATCACGGGTTCTGTAAACCCGACACCACCCAGAAGTTCTATCATCTCTGCCGCGCCAGTTCCGTCGTAATCGACTCCCGCCAGTCCGGCTGACAAACAGGCGATGTCGGTGCGTCCCAAACGCGCAGTTGTCAAACAGGTCTCAATCGCTTCAGTAAGCGACCGGGCCACGATGATCTTGTCAACGAGCAGATGATTCGAGGGGCCGCTCGTCGCTTCGCCGATAATTTTGCCGGCGCGGTTCACTGCCAGACATCGGGTGCGGCTTCCTCCCCCATCAATCGCCAGGACAACGCTCATAAATAGGACTTCATATGATCAGGATCTCAACCAGCGTTCAAGCCAGGCGTAAGCGCTGCTCGAGGCTTCACTCGGAAAGTTATGACCACCGCTGAAGAAGCTACTTGCGAGTTGTTCGTTCGCGCCGAGCAATTCATAAACGGGTTTGATTCGTGCCAAAGCACGACGCGCACTCCAACCTCCGTTGGGAAATACAAAGTCTTCGTCCGAAGTCGACAGGAAAAGCGGGCGAGGTGCAATAAGTGACAGCACCTCGTGCATGTCGAACGGTGTGTGAATAACTTCTGAATCAGGCACCGCTCGATAAAAATCCATGTTCAGACTGGGATTCGAAACGTAGAAACCGAGTAATGGCATGAGCGCTGTCGCGTGGGACCAGCGCCACGTGTTCCCGTCGATGCGGAACGTATCGAAGCCGCAGTTACTCGCTCCTACTTTTATTCGCTCATCGAAAGCCATCGCGAAGAGGGTCGTGATGCCTCCGTGCGAGTGGCCCACGGAGCCAATGCGCGACGCATCGACGAAGTCGAGAGTTTGCAGATAATCGATTACTCGACCTAAATCCCAGATCATCTTGCCGAGCAACGACCAACGCGGATGCTTTCGATAAAACGGAATCGCATCACCGTAGTGACCACTCGCCGGGTCGTGCCGTTCACCAAAACAGATCGCGTCGTAAGTGAAAGTCACAAAGCCGCGTTGCACCAGGTGAAGTGCAGTGTGCAAGCTGGGATTGCCTGCAAACCCAGCAGGTTCTCTCTTTCCGACCTGAGTTGTCTGGTGCGGACAGATGACAACCGGCGCTTTTCTGTTGAGACCTTTCGGACGCAGGAGAAACGACGGCACTGATTCCCCCAGTTCCGTATCAAACACAACCTTCTGAAGGGTGTGTTTTTCAAAATCGGTTTCTTCGGTTGTTTTAGCCACCAACGGTGGCTTGACCTTCGGTGGCTCGCCAAGAAATACAGTGAGCAGATTTTTTATCTCTTCGCGCCGCGTTGCCCAAGCTTGCAGTGTCGTTATCTTCTGATTTCCCGCTACGAGCAGATCCACTAGCTCGGCCTTGCCGGACTGTTCACCTGCGACGCGCGGACGCACCTGTCTTGTTATCTTTCGCCAATTCGCCCAACTCCAATCAACGTAGTCGTACTCGCTTTTCGGCAGAGGTCTCTGCGCTTTGATCAAACGCTCATCGAACAAAGCCGCGTCCGCAACGGCTAACCCGGCTATTTCAAAAAATTTCCGCCGCTCGATCTTCATATTCCTTTCAGGCTCGAAAATTCTATTTTTTCATTCGCGCGTCGGCAGATTCAATGCTCTCGCTAGCGCGAAGTTTGACCCTCATCGTTTGGGGTTTAAACCCATCGCTTTCGATTCTGATTTCATAACCCACGCGCTCATCTTTGTTCCTGCCTGCCCAACTGCCGAAACTGTATGCGCCTTTTCCGTCGGTAAACTTTCGGGCGACCAGTAAAGGCTTTCCGTTCGCAAACCGCGTAACTGTAACGAGCGCGTTTGTAATCGGCTCCTTCGATCTCGCGTCAACGACGCGCCCCACCGCTTCGCCAAGAAACGGGTAATAGACGCGTCCTAAAAATTGCGGCAAAGCAAGTTCCTGCCAACGCTCCCGCGCAGATCTTTCACGCGACATCCAGACGGCTGAGAAAATCAGCAAGCTATTGATTCTTCCGTGCTCGTATAAATCGATCGCACGTTCGACAAGGTGGTGGACGCTTGCCGGAGTCGGCGTTTGCGCGCCGTTAAAAACATAAACTCCGGCAATAATCTCCTTGTTCGGATAATTCTTTTGCAGCGTTTCGATGTAGCCGTCAAAGTTCTTATGATGTTCGGTTTGTTTCCAGGTCCAAAAACTAATGCCGTCCACCAAATCAGACATCTCTTTACCTAGAACTTTGTCGAGTTGATGTTCATAGACGACGATGAAGAGTTTCAGATGCGGCGTCGTCGCGTTCGACGAACGATCAACTTTGCCGTTCTCATCAACGCTTTTTCCCGAAAGCGCGTCTTTAATGTCGCGCAGGTTTTCTGCGGTCAAAAGTTTCGGATAATCGTTGTAGAAGTCGTCGATAATTACGCCTACAAGTTGCGGGCATCGCCGCGAGATTTCGGAAAAACGACGCGCTCCCTGAATCATTCCGGGTTCAGTTTGAAACGGCTTGAGCAAATCCGTGTCCTTCGGCTGATTGATAACGCCTTTTTCGGTGGGCGGACGGATGATGCCGTAGAGTTTGTTGATATCCCAATTTTTGCAGTTGTTTTCGATGTTTTCCGCAAAGACGTAACCGCTGTAGGCCGCTTGTGAAATAACAGCGTTTTCGCCGAAATTGAACGCTTTTTGCATCAATTCGCCTTCCAGCCAGCCGTTTCCGCCGTAAGCCGTTCCTTTAAACGGATGATAAGTTCCCAAAAAGCCCTGAAACTTTTTCGGCTCGGTTGTTTGAGCAATTACCACCGCTTGGAAAGACAAACAAATTAACAAAGCCGAAATAGCCTTCAGTAGTTTTTTCATAAAATTGCTGCACCTCTAGTCAGCGAAACGTGATCAGCAGATCGTGTTGTCCCGCCGGACTAATCAGCGAAATCGTGCTGTCGGCCAGGTTGAACTTAAACTCGTATGCTTTCAGTTCTCTGCCGTCCAGCAGAACGCGGATGGGTTTCCGGCCGATAAACAAAGCGATCT
>DATBSH010000220.1:0-7395 GCA_036559885.1 Pyrinomonadaceae bacterium | reverse complement strand
GCTCAACTCACCTTACACTCAACCTTGGATGGTAGCGATAGTTGAGCGGGGGCAAGCCACCCTTCCCAACCTGCAATTTATTGAACCTGAATTGTGGAACTAAAATTGTATCTGACTACACAGCTACACACGTGCCGCGTTTCAGAAACTTGCCATCACCCGCTTTGCCTTTATATTCGCCATTCTCAATCACCACCTTGCCGCGCGAGAGCACTGTTTCCACCACCCCCTTTATCTTCTTGCCTTCATATGCGTTGTAGTCGACATTCATGTGACTTGTCTTCACGCTCAGCGTCTGGTCTCTTTGGCCATCGAAGATCACAATATCGGCGTCTGAGCCGACAGCGATCGTTCCTTTCTTCGGGAATAAACCAAACATCTTTGCTGCTGCTGTCGATGTTAACTCAACAAACCGATTCAAGCTGATTTGGTTTTCGACAACACCCCCGTTGTAGATCAGTGGAACTCTGTTCTCCACTCCAGGCGCTCCGTTCGGGATCTTTGTAAAGTCGTCGCGGCCCAATTCTTTCTGTTCCTTCATACAGAACGGACAATGGTCCGTCGAGATAACTTGAAGATCATCCATCTTCAAACCCTTCCACAGTTCAACCTGGTTCGATTTCTCGCGCAGTGGTGGCGTCATCACGTATTTCGCACCATCAAAACCTGGTTGATCGTAGTTATCGAGCGATAGGAAAAGATATTGAGGACATGTTTCAGCGAAGGCTGGAATCCCTCGGTCACGGGCTTGTCGGACCTGATTCAGGGCATCGGCACAGGAAAGATGCACGATGTAAACAGGCGACTCCGCCATCTCAGCGATGGCTATTGCTCGATGAACGCCTTCAGCCTCGGCGATTGTTGGTCGGGTCAGCGCATGATACTTGGGTGCGGTGTGTCCCTTTTCGAGAGCACGCTTGATGATTTCGTTGATGACAATCCCATTCTCCGCATGCATACAAATCAATCCGCCGCGCGCGCCCGCCGCTGACATCGCGCGAAAGATCGTCGCATCGTCAACCAAAAACACTCCGGGATAGGCCATGAACATCTTGAAGCTTGTGACGCCTTCATCCATCGCCGTGTAGAGCTCTTCAATCTGCTTGTCCTCAAGCTCAGTGGTAATCAGATGAAAGCCATAATCAATCGCCGTCTTTCCTTCCGCTTTCTTATGCCAATTGTCGATGCCTTCTAGCAGCGACTGCCCTTTGTATTGAACAGCGAAGTCGATGATGCTAGTAGTGCCACCGTGTGCGGCGGCGATTGTCCCAGTCCGGAAATCGTCAGACGATTCGGTACCACCGAAGGGAAGCTCCATATGTGTGTGAGGATCAATCCCGCCGGGTATGACAAATTTACCCGCCGCATTGATTACGCGATCAGCTTCCAACTCGAGCTTAGCTCCTATCTGCGAGACGCGTTCATCCTCAATCAGGATGTCAGCGTTATAATCATCGACGGCGGTAATGACTCGTCCCTGCTTTATCAACGTCCTCATTTGGATCTTCCTCTTTGCGGTGTCTGCGAAACGCCAAGAGCAAAGCGGCAAAACCAAAGCCCTTAGCTCTTGGCTCTTTGCTGTTTATGGTTATTGCTATGGTCTATCGACGAACTTCAGCGAATCAACGAACGATAGGAAAAAACTCTCATCCTCTTTGTTGAAGGCAAAGAAATTCATCCTCACCGTGATCCAGATCTCATCCTTCACGTAGTAAGCCTCGAGGACCTTCATTTTTGGGAAATCATTAGTCTGGGGACTGAAAACCTGAGATGCATCGAACGAATAGCGCATTAGCGGAATCTCGTTGTGCAGCAAAAGTTTCAGACTTTCTTGAGCAACTGATCTGTCTTTTCGAAGTTTCGTCTTTACGGAGTCGCGAAGAGCCTGAGCGTCGCCGGGGATCTTCGCCGGCTCCATTCGTATGTTGAGGATGACTGGATGCTGTTTCTTATCCAGACCCCTGCTAGCCTTCAATTCACGAACATAAGTTTCAGTCTGCTGTGAGATGTCGGAAAACTCAGACAAAGGTACTTCCAATAACCAGCTCTTTCCGGGAAGTGAGAGCCGGTAAGCTTTTGATGAGTCTTGCTGGCCAGTACTCACCGTCATCAAAGCCGACAGGATCAGGTAGGCGATGAATGTGTTTCGCTTAAGCGACTTCATTTGATTTACTGAGCTTTGAGACAGGTTTTAGTTGGTGCTAGATCTGCCGCACGACGCGCTTCGATGTTCGAGTTTGCTCCAGGACCGATCTTATCAGTTACGCAGCTTTGTTCAGGCGTTAGTTTGGAGACGACCAAATAAGATGTGGTGCGATTTGGATTCGCCGCGTCCTCACTTGCGTTGTAGCGAATTATTAAAGCCACCGGAACAGATTTACCTCCACGTTTAGCCAGGCGCCATTCAGCTTTGGGTCCAAGACTCGAGAAACCTGAACTGACCACACTCCAAAGCTCCAGCGAGTGCTGCCTGCCACTTGGCGTTACAACCTTGATGTTAGTGCGAAGATCCCCTTCTTCAACGATCAAACTGTAACCACCGATTCCTCGACAACGGCCGCTGTAAGAATCGGCTTCCTGTCCCCCAGACTTCACAGTCCGACAGCTTTTCGCTTCGACACTTGTGTAGAGGCTGGCGTTCGACTGCGTCTGTGCCGAAGTCGACGAGCACATCAGCGTGAGCACTGCCACCAGGCATGAACCTGACACGGCCGTAGCTTTACGTCCGTTTGGTCGTCTTTTTGATCTCAATACAAGTTTCCTTCTCGCTTGCGTCCAGTGTAATCGACGTACACGACTTTTAGATCAGTGTAGAAATCGAGTGCAGTTGAGCCTTGCTCGCGATCACCGATGCCCGTGCCTTTAATGCCACCAAAGGGTATGTGTGCTTCGCCACCGGTTGTTGGAGAGTTTATGTGGGTCATTCCTGTCTCAATCTCATCGACGAAGCGGAAAATGCGAGAAGCATCATTCGTGAAGATCGACGACGACAATCCGTATTCCGAATCGTTCGCGACCATCATCGCTTCGTCGAAATTCTTTACGCGCAAGACTGACAACACGGGACCGAAGATCTCTTCGCGAGCTATCCTCATGTCGGGCTTTACGTGATCGAACAGCGTAGGTTTGACGAAATAGCCTTTGTCGAGTCCATCACCGGTTGCTCGAGAGCCTCCGCAAACCAGGGTCGCTCCATCTTCACGACCAACGTTTATGTAGTCGAGCACGGTTTTGAACTGATTTTCATCGACGCTTGGTCCGATTTCGGTTTGCGGATCAATGCCGGCGCCGATGCGCATCGATTCAGCGCGTTTAGCTATGCGCTCGACAAACCTGTCGGCGATATCGTTAACGACAACAGCGCGGCTTGTGGCAGTGCAACGTTGACCCGTCGAACCAAACGCCCCTTGAACCGTGGATTCAACTGCTAGATCCAAATCCGCATCTTCAAGAACGACGACCGGATTTTTGCCACCCATTTCGCACTGAACCTTCGCTCCGCGCCGCGATGCTTGCTCGTAGAGCCGGATGCCGACACCATTCGAGCCCGTGAAAGAAACCGCTTTTACAGCTGGATGATTGATTATTTCGTCACCCGCTTCAGAACCGGATCCCAGGACGAGGTTCAATACACCGGGAGGAACCCCTGCCTCCTCGAACAGTTGCACAATTCGAGTTGCCGTCGCAGGCGTTAGAGTTGCGGGTTTGAACACGACGGTATTGCCGGCAACAAGCGCTGGCGCGATCTTCCATACCGGAATTGCTACCGGAAAATTCCAGGGCGTCACACAGGCAACAACGCCCAACGGCTGTTTGATCGTGTAAGCAAAGTTCAATGGTAACTCTGAAGGAATCGTCTCGCCGGTCAAACGCCTCGATTCGCCTGCGCAAAAGTCAGCAACGTTTATGGATCTTTGTAACTCACCCCGCGATTCTGCGATTGTCTTGCCTTCTTCATGCGTAAGGATTTGCGCTAGTTCTTCCTTATTCTTTTCCAACAGCCGAGCTGCTTGCGCGACTATTCGCCCGCGCGCAGGCGCTGGTGTCGCTCGCCATGCAGGGAACGCCACAGCCGCAGCCTCGACAGCTGCTCGCGCCTCTTCGCGACTGGCGAGCGGTATCTCCCCGATAACGTCGTCAGTATTAGCTGGATTCAGATTTGAAACTGATTTGTAGGAGTTTGATTTGACCCATTTGCCGCCGATAAAGTTCTGATATGTCGTCATAACAACTACCGTTTCGAAGAAACTAATTCGGGAAGGGAATTGTCTGTGGATTCGATTTGCGCGCCAAATATAGCACGAGTGTCGGGTAGGCTTTAGCTCGTGTAGTGAATCAACCTCTCATTCACCCCACGCTTAGCGGGAGAGAATGAGACGTTGAGCGCGAGTAACAAAAAGATGTTAGGCTACGCGACGAATCAAGTGAGAGGCACTTCTATTTGATGGGCGAAGCTGAAAACACTGGGCCTAACAATCTGAGATCTCTACTTGAAGAACGACTTGCCGCGTTGCCCGCAAAGGAATTTCTGTTCTCCGAGGGTGATGGCCGGCGCTTCACTTACCGAGAGTTCGACACGCTGGTAAACCGGGTAGCCATAATGCTGTCAGAACTCGGAGTAAAGAAGGGTGACGTCGTCTGCTTACTTCTGCCCAACAGCATTGAGTACATAATCGGTTACTTCGCCTGCTGGAAGATTGGAGCGATCGCCGGTCCGGTTAATTCGCTACTCAAGCCTCACGAAATGACCTTCATTCTGTTCAATTCGGAAGCGAAAGCTCTTTTGGTGAACTCAGCGTTTGAGCCAGCTATCGACGAAATTCGAAGCGCCCTGCCGGCACTTCAGTCGGTCATCACGTTTGATGATGTCGAAGAGGCCACAAGTGAATTCGCGAGCGAACCAGCCTTGCGAGATGTGCCGCTTGAAGCAGACGATGAAGCAATAATCATCTACACCTCAGGTACTACAGGAAAACCGAAGGGATGTTTACTTACGCATGGCAATCTAATCGCTAACGCTCACCAAATAAGCGATTGGCTACGATTCACCCCAGCTGACCGCCTGCTTACGATCATGCCGTTGTTTCACATGAACGCAGTTTCCGTTACAACGATGTCAGCGCTTTATGCCGGTGGCTCGACAGTTGTCAGTCCGAAGTTTTCCGCTTCTCGCTTCTGGCAGATTATCTCGGATTATCAAGTCACCTCGTTTGGGTCAGTGGCGACAATGCTTTCAATGCTCTTAAGTACCTATCCGGAAGGCGTGCCTGAGGGTCTTAAAACAGATCAACTGCGATTCGCCATGTGTGGTTCCGCCCCAGTGCCAGCGGAGGTACTAAGGTCCTTTGAAGAAAAGTTCAACTGCCTGGTAATTGAAGGATATGGCTTGTCGGAATCGACGTGTCGTTCAACTTTCAATCCGCCTGATCACCGGCGGCGACCGGGCTCCTGCGGCCTACCGATCGGAAATGAAATGCGAGTAGTTGACGATTCAGATAGGGAAGTGCCGGATGGGAGTCTGGGTGAGATTGTTCTACGTGGTGAAAACATTCTCAAAGGGTATTACAAAAACCCGGACGCAACGGCGACAGCTTTTCAGAATGGCTGGTTCCACACGGGAGATATCGGTTATCGAGACAATGATGGCTTTTACTACATTGTCGATCGCAAGTCAGACATGATTATCCGTGGCGGCGAGAATATATATCCGCGAGAAATCGACGAAGTGCTGTATCAACACCCGGCGATTGCATCGGCGGCGACGGTGGGAGTACCAGATGAATTGTACGGCGAAGAGGTAACAGCATTCGTCGTACTAAAAGCGGGAGCGCAAGTGACCGAAGCCGAAATCGTGAACTTTTGCCGCGGGCAACTGGCTGATTACAAGTGCCCGAAGACCGTTCGGTTTGTAGAGGAAATACCGAAAGGCCCCACTGGAAAATTACTGAAACGCGAACTGACGGCGCAATTCAAGAATTGAAATTAGCGTCCAGCTTCAGCGAGCGGCGTGCTGCTACGAGTCGGTGATTGCATCCGGTCCATAAGCCAGCCGCCGGCTAACCACAGTCCACAAACGGTAACCATCACAACCGAGAACCACTTGCCATAAAGACCATCGGGCGAAAGTTTCTCAGTTGCTTCGTGTAGGAACTCACTGTTCGGCAACAATCCCGCCTCCGCGAATTCGTGGAAGGAGTAGATCGCAACCTGAATCATGAAGAGCAGCAGAAAGATTCCTGTGACCTGAAAGAAACGCTTTACGTTTATGAGGTGACCAAACCTGGCCCACGCCCAGGCAAAAGCGGCAGCTGCAGCCAAACCGAGCAATGCTCCAGTAACCACCTGACTGTTGTGAACCTGGAGCAAGAGCAATGCCGTTTCCATTCCTTCACGCGCAATCATCAGGAAGGTAAAGAGAAATACACCCGCCACGGCCGCGACGCGCGATTTGCGGGAAGACATTTGGGTAAGACGGGCGCGCATACGCTGCTGAACCTTAGGTCCTGTACGCCACATGTAAATGACCAATGACGCCACCATGATGATGGCGGCGACGCCGAGGATCGCCTCGCGTAACGCTTCGTTATTAAAGAACTGGTTTATATAGCCGCCAACATTAGTTCCGAACGTGTCGGTTAAGAGGACATCATCGACGCCTGTTTTCAGGAGGTAACCTAAGCCAAGGCTGCTAGCGAGTCCGATTATGATTGCGACGTAAACCGACGGAGTAAGCCATTTTTGATTCGCCTTACGCAGAAAAGAAAGGATTACTGCGACGAGCAAAAACGACTCGAAACCTTCGCGCAGCACGATAATGAAAGAATTAAGCATTGGGTATTCAGCTTTCCCCGGGGAATCGTTGGCAGGACTGGAAACGTTACCTTACCGAACGCGACGGGAGTATAGCCTAATTGAAAATAGATTTCAATTTCAGAAAGGCGGGGGTCAAGCTCCAGTGTCAGACTGAAGGGTCAGTCCTATTGCGAGGTGGTTGGAAGAATCACTAAGTCAGCACGGATGGGACCAATTTCAGTATTAGCAGTAATTCTTAACGGCAGCCGTCGTCGATCGTCGCTCACCCACATACGGAATTGATATTTGTCACTTTTCGGGTCGTCCGTCGTCAGTGACAACGCGATAGCTTGAACCTTCTGATTCCCAAGCTCAATCGTCTCTCGTTTCAAGGAGCTGATGAACAGACTCTTAGCTGCGTTTTCCACGAGTAGTGAGATTGCATTGCGTTTGGGTGGAACGAGATTGAAAGTGCGTACAGCGTAGAAGAACGACAGATAATCGTGCGTGCCTACTGGAATCTCGATTCGCTGTCCGGTGTTTGTCGTTGCGGCTCCACGGTCCTGATTGATCGTCAGTGTTTGATTCTTCCGCCGCTGACCC
>DATBSH010000219.1:0-9186 GCA_036559885.1 Pyrinomonadaceae bacterium | reverse complement strand
CCGATGGCAGCTAGTACAGACGTCGATTATTACGAAGTACTTCAGGTAAGTGACAACGCTGAACCAGAAACTATCAGTCGGGTCTATCGAATCCTTGCGCAGCGTTATCACCCTGACAACAAGGAAACGGGAAATGAGGCTCGTTTTCGAGAAATTACGGAGGCCTACCAGATACTGTCCGACGCCGAAAAGCGCGCAAGCTATGACGCCACGAACCAAAAACGAAAAAAGGATCGTTGGCGCGTTGTGTCGGCTGGAGTTGAGTCGGAAAACAATTTCGAACTAGAGCAAGTCGTGCGTCTCACAGTGCTCGAAGCGTTATATACAAAGCGTCGCATCGAACCTGACAATCCAGGGATCTATTTGCGAGACCTCGAACGAATGATCGGCCGGCCACAGGAGCACCTACAGTTCACCATTTGGTACCTTTCTCAAAAGAAGCTCATAAACAGTGACGATGCTCGCATGTATCTCACGGCTGATGGTGCGGAATATCTGGAAGAGAGCTATCGAAACAACCTCCAGCGTAAACGCCTGCAGCCGAAGAGTGATTGAGTCAAATGTCCGATACGCTTCAGCTTGTCGTGTGTTGGTCATTCGTACCTAAGGGCCACCATCGGATCTACCTTGGTGGCCCGTCGTGCCGGAACCCAACACGCCACTAACGCAACCAGCGCCAGCAGGAATGTGATCCCAACAAACGTCGGTGGATCAGTTGCACTCACACCAAAGAGTAGACTCTTCATCGTTCGCGTCAATACCACTGCCGCAAGTAGACCCAGTCCGACACCTACGAGAGCCAGCTTCATCCCCTGTCCAATTACCAGTCTGAGTACGTTGCCACGTTGTGCGCCGAGCGTCATGCGCAATCCGATTTCTCGCGTGCGCTGAGCGACTGCGTACGACATCATTCCGTAAATGCCGATACTAGCAAGCGCCAGCGCGACGATTGCGAAGACGGTAAGCAATAGCATTGAGAAACGACGCGGTGCCACCGATTGCGACACGATCTGTTCCATCGTACGCACATTGAAGACTGCCTGGTCCTTATTCAACGCGGCAATCTCCGCGCGGACCGCTGACGCGAGACTCGTCGGCTCGACATCTGTGCGCGTTAGCACATTGATGCGCCGGACATACCCCGGTAGCCGGTCAAGTGGAATCTGATTAAAGTCGAGGTAGAACTGAGGAGTTCGAACGACTTCTCCCTCAAGGTTGTCTTGTTCGACGTGCTTTACTACTCCCACAATCTCAAAACTCGGAGTTCCGGATCGTGACTGACTCAACCGCTTTCCAATCGGATCTTCATTTTGAAAATGTTGTTGGGCAAGCGCCTCATCAATGATGATGACTAACGGAGTGTCGGTCCTGTCCTGCGCTCCGAAGAGCCTGCCCCTAAGCAGATCAATACCCATCGTCTCAAAGTAACCAGGACTTACGGTGTAACGAATCGCCCCCGGCTCCTTACCGTTCTCTGGCTGCGGCCGGCCCTCGATGAAAAACGTTGGGTGATTCGTACTCACGAGAGGAAGTCCGTTGGATATCCCGACGGATTTGACTCCAGGTAGCCTTCGTACATTCTCTTGCAGTTGTTCAAAAAAGGTGGCGACTTGATGACCGTCAGGGTTGCTGACGGAAACCTGCATCGTGAGTAGGTCCCGCGGTTTGAAACCAGGATCGACCTGCAACACTCTACGGAAGCTTTGAATGAGCAAACCCGCGCCGACCAACAGTGTGAGTGTCAAAGCGACTTCGCAAACTACCAACACACTGCGCAAACGCTGGCGGTTCCCTGATGAGCTGCGGTCTCCTTCCTTTAACGCTTCAGTCAAATTCAGACGCGAAGCTTGCAACGCTGGTGCTAACCCGAATAACAAACCTGTGATCAGCGATGCAGCGAGGGTGAAACCCAATACGCGCACATCAACGTTAGCTTCTGCCAGGCGCGGAATTCCATCAGGTAACTGTTTAGCAATAAAACTCGTGCCCCAATGCGCGAGCAGTATCCCCAAAGCTGCACCCACTACGCTCAGCATGAGGCTCTCGGTCAGCAGCTGACGAATGATGCGCCAGCGATTCGCTCCCAGCGCTACACGCACCGACATTTCTCTTCTCCGCGTGGAGGCGCGAACGAGTAGGAGATTGGCCACGTTAGCGCACGCGATCAATAAGACCAGTCCGACCGACCCGAGCAAAATCAAGAGAGGCCGTCGAACGTCGCCGACAAAGAATTCATGCACTGGCATGAGGTACGCGCGCCGCCCTGTATTGCTGCTCGGATACTGCTGTTCCAAACGTGCGTAGATCACATTCAGCGCCGACTCTGCTTGTCGTTGCGACTCCTCCGGTTTCAAACGGGCGATGACGTTAATTCCTGGATCGGACCCGCGTGCTTTGAAGCGTTCGGCTGAAAGGCCAATAGGAACTGTGACGTCCGCAGGCAATCCAAACTGGAAATCCTGCGGCGCGATACCGACAACGGTGAAGCTTTGATTATTGAGTGTGATCTGTTTCCCAATGATTGCTTCGTCATTCCCGAACCTCCGACTCCACAATCCGTAACTTAGGACCACGGTTGGATTGGCACCCGGTCGATCGTCTTCTGTGAGAAAGTCGCGTCCAAGGTGTGGCTTAACTCCAAGCAAGGAGAAAAAGCCTGCCGATACCAGCCGTCCCTGTAAGCGTTCCGGTTCACCTGCTCCGGTGAGGTTGAAATTCTCGTTCGGACGCACGGCGGAGGCGGAAGCAAAAACCGTACGATCATCGCGCCAATCCGCAAAGTTTGGATATGACACTGTGCCGGCTGGCGCACCTTCGCCAACGATCATTAGTGTGTCAGGCGCGGCGTACGGAAACGGTCGGAGGAGAACAGCATTGACAATGCTGAAGATTGCCGTGTTCGCTCCTATACCCAACGCGACCGTTAGCACAGCTATCATCGTGAAGCCCGGATATTTGAGCAGCATTCGTAGGCTATAACGCAGGTCTTGCCAAAGTGTCTCCATGAATCCTCCGCCTCTAACGTCATAAGCGAGGTCCCTCATCGTGGCTACATTGCCAAAGCTCTTCATCGCGGAAAGACGTGCCTCTTCCTTCGCCATCCCCAATTCGCGATTTGCCTCCGTCTCCATCTCGATATGCGATCGCAACTCTTCATCAATGTCCTCGAGTACTGCATCGCGCCGCAGCAGCGCCCGAAGACGGTCCATTAATATGCCAAACCAGTTCATCGCCTAAGTCCTATCTGCGTGCGTCTTTGACCCCATCTCTCACGTGGCTTCTCGCATCTTTGCCACTACAAGTGCCAGGCGATCCCAACTCTCCTCTTCAAGGCGGAGTTGTTTCTCTCCCGCCTTGGTGAGTTTGTAGAACTTCGCTCGGCGGCCAGTTTCATTTTGCCCCCACTTGCCACTGATCCACTTCTTCTGCTCAATCCGATAGAGCGCTGGATAGAGTGCGCCCTGCTCGACCCTGAGCATCTCGTCGGACATCCTTCGTATCCGCTGAATAATTCCGTAGCCGTGCAGCGGTCCCAGCGAAAGCGCCTTGAGAATGAGCATATCGAGCGTACCTTGCAGCAGATCAGCTTGTGGATTATTCATCTCATCATTGCAAGAATTCAGATCAGAGGTCCAAAGATTCGAAACGCGCCTAAGCCTAAACGTTTTAGGCATGCTACAGCAGTGATGCCTAAGATGGCAAGGCTTCGAGCAAAAACCCTCGACGGTAACGGGTGAGGTGCGGAGCTATGATTCAAGTCGCGGAAGATTTCAGGTTGGGAAGGGTGGCTTGAATAGGAGGAGCCGGAGCAGCACCCAGGGGCAGACCAGACCCAATGTCTCCTGCTCCTGCTTGGTGCCGCTGCCTCCTCCGTGGTTTCAAGCCACCCTTCCCAACCTGAAATTTTGCTGAGCTTGAACTGTCTACTAATCTTGAAACTAGCTTCGCACCCACCGCTACCGCGAGGTGGTACCGACCCCATTGCTTACTGAATCGATGGCTCTCACGTAGTATCTTCCTTTAGGGGCATTCTCGCTGTAATCTGTCACTCAAAAAACCACAGGATTGGAACGGATATGAAAACTTCTGAGAAGGTCTGCCCGATTGTCCTCACTATCGCGTTAATCTTTGGTCTAAGCGTTAGTCCAGCTGCCAACCTCCGGTCCGAGAACCTAAAGAGAACAGAGACACGCATCATGCGACCTGATGCGAAACCCACGACACACCTACTATTCGATGACTTCACCTACGCCAATCACAAACAGTTGAAAAAGAATGGTTGGATCATTCGCACCGAAGCTGGGTGGCCCGGCGTACCGGGCGCCAAATGGTTGGAAAGCGGAGTATCACTGCTAAAGGATCAAGACAACACTATTATACGAATGACCTCATCGACGGACGGCACGAGCGCTAACACGACTCAGACTCAGATCTGTCATCAGCGAAAATATCTGGAAGGTACTTATGCTGCTCGAGTTCGTTTTTCTGATAGTCCGATTTCGGGACCGGATGGGGATCAGGTCGTCGAAAGCTTTTACACGATCGCGCCGCTGAAAGCGCCCATGGATCCAGATTACAGCGAGTTGGACTGGGAATATCTGCCTAATGGCGGCTGGGGGATCGACGGGCCAACTCTTTATGCGACGACCTGGGAGACTTTCAGCCCGGAGCCCAACTGGAAGAAAGATAATGTTTTTCAAACAGCCAGTGGCAACATGGGCGGCTGGCATACATTGGTTACGCAGGTGTTCGATCAGAAGGTGAGGTATTTTGTTGACGGCAAATTATTCGTCGAGCATGGTGGGAACTATTACCCGGAAGATACGATGTCCGTCAATTTCAATCTCTGGTTTGTGCGCGATGGCATGGTGAAGGCGAACGAACCACGCCAGTATCAAGAGGACATTGATTGGGTCTTCTTCCAGGCGAACGCAGCCCTAACACCCGAACAGGTTGAAGCGGCGGTTTCGGCGATGCGACGAACACGAGTCAAATTCCGCGACACCGTACCGCCCAAAGTCCCTGCCCTGGCGTCACCTTGTAATTTTTGAGACAGCAATGCCACCAACGGGAGTTGTTGGCGACTCTAGGCGTATCGGACATCTTAAACTAGCTTAGTTAAGCCTACTCCTCTAGAATTCGCTTGTCTTATCTTCACCTTGTTCAATTCCCCCGATTTGAACGTACATGCTTATAAACGAAGGCGACTTCGTTTCTCACTACAGAATCCTCTCCAAGATTGGGGCGGGTGGCATGGGTGAAGTCTACCTGGCTACCGATACTGTGCTCGACCGTAACGTGGCTTTGAAGCTTCTACCGAGCGCAGCCACCGCAGACGCCCATCGCGTTCGAAGATTTCTCCAGGAGGCAAAGTCAGCATCCTCACTCAACCATCCACATATCATCACGATTTACGAAGTCGGCGAGGCAGGGTCTACCTATTTCATTGCAACGGAGTTCATCGATGGGGTGAGTTTGCGCGACGCAATTAATCGCGATCAGATCGAGGTGGGAAGGGCTGTTGAGATCGCCATGCAGGTGGCCTTAGCTCTCACCGCTGCCCATGAGGTGAATATCATTCATCGCGACGTGAAGCCGGAAAACATTATGCTTCGCGCCGACGGGTTCGTGAAAGTCCTGGACTTTGGTCTTGCCAAACTACTGCAGCGAGAATCTGTCGACCCTGAAGCCTCGACTCTGGTCAATACTGCCGAAGGTGTTGTTCTAGGAACCATCAGTTATATGTCGCCTGAGCAAGCTCGCGGGCTCGAGGTCGACGCCAGAACCGACGTTTGGAGTCTTGGCGTTGTGCTCTATGAGATGGTCACGGGAAGACGGCCATTCGAAGGTACAACCAAGACTGACGTGTTAGCGTCTCTGTTGGACCACGAACCGACGCCTTTAGCCCGCTACTCACCCACAGTGCCGGCCGATCTTGAGCGGATTATCAAAAAGGCCCTCGCAAAAGATCCGAACGAACGTTATCAAACAGCCAGGGGCTTGCTCGTCGATTTAAGAAACCTGAGCCAGGATCTGCAACGCCAAAAGCTCATACCAGATGTTTCTTCCCTGACACCACGTGAAATAGAAGCCGGCAGTTCGTATAGCTCGCGAAAAACCATCATCTTTGGCGCCACGATTCTGTTGTTACTGCTAATCGGTGGCTTAGCTTTTCTTTTCCGAGATCGTTTACGGCCTTCGTCAACAGTCTCGGACGAAACAATCACTCTTGCAGTCCTGCCATTTCGTGCACTTAATGCCAGTGAAGATACCGCGTTCTTAACTACTGGCCTTCCAGACGCTATCACTACTCGACTAGCTAATGTGCGTCAGCTTCGTGTTCGCCCAACAAGTGCGATCCTCCGGTATGAGGGACAGCAGGTAAGTGCGAAGATGGCAGGCCAAGAATTGTCCTGTAACTATGTGGTGCTTGGCACCATACAAAAGATGGGCGATCACTTGCAGGTAAACGTGCAACTGATCCGTACGAGTGATGAGGGGCTCGTTTGGGGAGAGCGGTTCGATAAAGTACGGACTGATATTTTAAGTTTGCAGGATGCTGTCGCGACGCAGATTGCTGAAGCCCTTAGGATCAAAATGACAGCACCTGAGCTATCCCGTTTTTATCGTCGCTACACAGAAAACGTTGCTGCGTACGAGTTGTATCTGTTGGGCCGATCAAAACTGGTGCGTTACACAAGGGACGATACACTGACAGCAATAAAGGCATTCGAGGACGCATTACGTCTGGATGCAAACTACGCCCTTGCGTATGCCGGCCTCGCCGAGGCTAGCGCTCAAATGCGTATTCGTTTTGCCCAGCCGGAAGAAGTGCAAGGTTGGGATCAGCGTGCAAAAGAGGCTGCTAACCGCGCGCTTCAGTTAGATGGAAACCTGGCGGAAGCGCATGAGGCGCTAGCCGCTGTCTATCGCAATTCCGAGTTTAATTGGGCGCAGACGATTGCGGAGAGCGACCGCGCTTTGATTCTGAATGCAAATCTGGAGCAGCCGCACTATTACCGTGCTGCGGCGTTTTATCATTTGGGTTTGCTTGAGGCGGTCGAAGCTGAAGCGACTGAGGGTTTACGAATCAATCCGCTGAACAAACTCGAGGCATTGCGTGTGCGCGGTACTGCAGCACTAATCGAAGGTCGCTACTCCGAAGCTGTCGCCTTCCTGGAGGAGGCGCGTGGTGTGAGTTCGGCTCCAGTGTCGGATTGGTATTTGGCCCAGGCATACTATTATGAAGGTGCACGGGATCGGGCGGAAAAAATTCTTACAGACCTTCACGGCAGCGCCCAAGCTGAGCAGCGAGCAAAAGCGACACTGGCAAGTTTTCTGGCAGCGCGATATGAGAAACAGCGTGCAGAGAAGCTACTTCATGAGGTCCTCGATGGTTCCTACCAGGACCATCACGTTCATTACAGCGTTGGTGTAGCTTATGCGCAACTAGGAGATAAGGTTAAGGCGCGCCTGTGGCTTGCGCGTGCGATCGAGACCGGCTTTCCCTGCTATCCGTGGTTTGTCCGTGACCAACTTCTCACGCCCATGCATGGTGACGCCGAATACGAGCGGATGCTTGCTGAGTTGAAGAAGTCGTGGGAATCCGCGAAGAAAAAGTACGAGTGAGCTTCCTATCCTCTACCCTCTGGCTGTCATCCTACTACGCCAGCGTATGCCCAAGCGCGGCGACTTTCGTTGAATCTGCGTAATCTTCAGGTGGTTTTTACTCTGAGCTTCTCACCCCAACCTCATCCAAATGTCGCAACAGATCAGCGGGGTCGTTATAGACTCTGTAAGCGCCGGCCCGCTCTAACTCCTCACGGCCATAGCCGCCTGACAGCAGTCCCACACCTAACGCTCGTGCGCGTCGCGCGGCCAGAAGATCCCAGATGCTGTCGCCGACAACCACTGAATCACTGACCGCGACTCCCAGTTTGTCAGCTGCGGCCAGAAAAAGATCCGGATCAGGTTTGGCATGGCGCACCATATCGCGCGTGATAATCGGAGTATCATCGCTTATTCCCAGGAGACGAAGTGAAAGACTGGCGTTTTCGAGTCGCCCGCTCGTAGCGATGGCCCATGGAACGCCTGATTTTGTGAGATACGACAATAACTCCTCAGCTCCCGGCAGCGGTCGAACTTGCGGCGCGTAACGCTTGAACGCTTCGCCATGAAGGTGTTGTAGTCGTTCGGCCTCCTCCGTCGAGACGGTGTGTCCGGTCTCGCGCAGCAACGCGTTGACGAAAAGGCCTCCACTCATGCCGATCTGACGATGAATACGCCACACTGCGAGACGAATTCCACCTGCCTCGAGCGCTTCGCGCCACGCGAGTACGTGTTGATAGACGCTGTCTACAAGTGTGCCATCCAGATCGAAGAGGAATGCTGTACGCGTTGAAGAAGTACGGTCGACGTTAATCATGTTGCAAATATCTATCTCGCACAACACCGACATGATGCAACACATGTCCAATCATAAAGTAGCCGATTGCACGGGCAGACATCGGATGCGTAACAACGTTACATGACCGCTTACACTGCTCGTCAGTCATATTCCTAAACAAAGACTCGGTCGCGCCGCGCACTGTCTTGAATTCTGAAACCAAGTTCGACATTGTGCGGTTCGAAACGTCGACATTGCTGGCGTACAGCTCTTCATCCATCCGATAGATCGGCGTTGCATCACCTCTAGCGGCAGCCAACGCGCGATACGCGAAAACTCTCTCGGTGTCGATGATGTGCATCAGCACCTCTTTGATTGTCCATTTTCCTTCCGCGTAACGATAGTCGTGCTTTTCGCGAGGTATTGTGTCAAAGAAGTCAACAGTCTCAGTCATATTTCGCGAAAGGATCTGCTGGTACTCTCCCTTCGGGGTTAAGTCAAAATACTTCTGATAATTTGGGTGGTACTCATCTGCTTCAGGTCTTTGCATAGGACGTATTGTAGCTCGATCGCTGACAGGCTTTACAAATCTCACACACATAAACAATCAACTTTTCATTCTCCCCAAGCTTTAGCTTGGGGTCAGCTCGTGCTTGAACTTCGAATAACCGTTTTAACGGTTTACCAACGTACTGACGCTTCTCCGGCAGTAAATGCGGGAAACCGTTGAAACGGTTATCCAGATTTAGACGTGCGCAGGTCCCCAGGCTGAAGCCTGGGGAGAATAAGAGGTTGAGTGA
>DATBSH010000218.1:0-5412 GCA_036559885.1 Pyrinomonadaceae bacterium | reverse complement strand
GACTTTCCTGATGCGCTACCTCTCTAGGAAATCATCTCGCTACATGCCCTCTTAATTGCACAAAGTGGGGGACTTGGATCAAATCCTCACGTTAAAGACCGAGAAAGTCGACAATTTGCTTGGCCCAAAAACTTCGCCGTTCGTTGTCGAGCGAGTGCCCAGTCTTGTCAAGAAACAGCGCCTTGCCCGGCGTCATGGTCATGAGAGGCGCGGTCCTTTGCGTTGCCGGACAAATGTCGTTGAACTTGACATGATCTTCAGTTCCGCAAGCAAGCAGCATCGGTTTTTGATTTGCCATATAGAGCGGTCGATTCGTTGCCGGATCGATCGTTTGATGACTGAAGAGTAGTTGCTCTCCGCCGAGCCGCCAGTGCCAGGCTAGAAAGTTGGCGTCGTAAGTCTCGTGGCGGTCCAATCGCGCAGCGGCGACAGAAGATTTCTTGCATTGATAAAAGTCGCTGGTCCAGGTCTCTGATTGGGCCATCGGGATAATTATTGGAACGATGGCCTTGTCCCAACTACCAAAAAACTCCGCACGGTCGCCTTCACCAGGAGAGTTGTGCGCTTTGTTGGCTCCTTCCCACGCGGCACGTGGGCCATAGTGCTGGAGCAGATCGGAGCCCGCTCCCAGCGACGTCCAGATGGATGCAGGGGACCAGACGATAAATTTGGGAAGCCAGGGCACGCCGGGGCGTCGACCCAGGCGAAACGTCATGTTTCCTCCGAGACTGCCACCCATCACAGCCTTGATATTGTTTTTGAAGGGAACTACCCGATCGAGTGTTTCGACAAAGCGAACGATATCGGTTTCGATAAAGTCGAGTAGCGGCGTCTTTCCTGACGACTGAAAATCGGGAAGCGGAACCCCAGGCGGAATAACTGTTCCCGGTGGCAAGAGAGCCATGCCGGGAACCACATAAGTGAACTCTACGGGGACGACGATTGGAACTGGAAGTGGGGTTAACTTCGGATTGCCGATGGCAGCGAGTGGCGAGATTAGATCGTAGTCTAGGTTTTCGGAATAGCCAGAGGTCGGAAGATCGAGGCTGATTACCACAAGATTTCGGCCTGTACTTGGCACTTGGGCTTGAGCGATCGTATAACGAGTGCGGACCGCTACAATCTTTGGTCCCGATGCGAATGGGGCTTCAACGTTGACGTCGATGTTGTATTGCGGAAAATCGCTCGACGGCGCGTTGACCGGTCTGTGCGGCGAATCGTCTTCACCGGAGACTGCAATCCATCCGAGCGCCAACCGCTCGTTAGTCTTTCTTGTTTTGTCAGCCGGCGTATCACCACTCTGGCCGCTGCGCAGGAAGTTGGCGACGCGGTACGCGCGATCAAGCGCCATGCGGCAACCGTTCAGTAGATCAAGTTGCGTACCTCTCGGCGGACGCAGCGATTTGCAGAAACTGTCCTGCGGCGGTGCGCTGCGGAATTTCGCAAACGACTGATGGCCGGTAACACTAATGTCAGCATAAGCGTTACCCCAGTTCTGGTGACCGAGAGCAAACTCGGCCGCCGCCAGGCGCAGACTTTGAAGCGGGTCGGCCGTACGCGCAGCCATCCTTAGTTCAGCCCTGACTCGGCCCTCATTTGGCCCAATGTTATGTGCCGCTGGATCGTTGAAGTGCGTATTGTCCCATTGGCCCACATCGAGAAACTCCCGTGGAATCGTCGGCTCGAAATATAGCGGCACCGATCGCCCGTCAACTGTTTCCATTGGAACAACGGCATTTCTTGCCCCTGCTGAGAACGTATCGGGATGGTCGCAGGCTTCCGGGCAGCCAGTGGAGGGACTGGGACAATCCGTGAACCGCACGGTTGAATGATTCGTGGCGACACTCGGCCCGCCAGTCACATCGGTTGTCGACACATTGCCCGTGAGATTAACGAACCGGTTGTGTATGTCGTTGATAATTATGTTGGCCAGTGCTTGCAGATCCACACCTGCTTTACACCCTTCGAACTTAGGACCCACAAACAATCCTGAGTTTCCGCCCGCTTCCATCGTGCAATGAACGTGCTTCGTATGGAACTCCATGTGCTTTTGACATTCAAAACAATCTCTGGGAATTGCCATTTCCAAATTCGATTCAAAATTTGTCGGGTCGCCGCGATTCGCTTGAGCCAGCAACGCGGTGAAACTCGCCCTTCGTGCCGCGAGTGAACAAAGATTTCCAGATACGCAAACGACGCCTGCGTCTCTGTCCTGCAAACCGGCGGTGGTGGTAAGACCGGACAAATTGGCAGCCAGTCCACGGTTTAGCATGTCTTGTTGTGTTTCGTAACGCTCGAGAATGCAGCCTCTATATTTTTGCAGCAGCTGGTTCAGTACTGCGACCATAAGCGCATTTGGCGTTTGTGGCGGTGCGGGCGCCGGTCGGCTTGTTCGACTACCCAGCAACATAAACAATGCTTTGGTTATGTCGTCAGCCTCTTCCGCGCGGGAATCCATACCGTGAATGAAAAGAATGATGTCGGAGTTTGGAGGAATCGAGGGAGTCGGGTCCGGGCGTAGACTCCAAACTCGATCCCGCTCTGGACGAGGACCAATTGGTCTAATCCGAACTGGTGGTGTGCTAACTGGAGTTGGTGTTTGGACACTACTTGGATGATTAGACCACGACTGGGGCGGGGCACCGACAACGTTTTGGTTGTTTGAAATGAGATATGAAGCAGCGGTCGACGTGAGATTGGCTGCCGTGATGCATGTTGTGAATGCTACGAGCAAGCCTAAAAGGTTCCGGGTTTTCATGTGACCATTCCTTTCAGAGAATCGAGTAACGGCCAAACCCCTCTGGTCAAAGAGCAACTGCTATTCTGCTCCCCTTAGTTGTCCAGAGCAACTAATCCCTTTTGTATGGATTTATTTTGAGGCGGTCTGGATCGTGAGCGTTGAAATGCGCGCCGATTATTGACCTAAGAGATAATATTCGATGGTATTTCTGAAACCTCGTGTTGAGGTCGCCTCGTACAAGTCTTCAATAAGAGGTAGTAATTATGTACTGTCCCCGGTGTGCGACGCAGAATCTTGATGGCGCAAAGTTTTGTCGCGCTTGTGGCACCAATCTGGAAACAGTTGCCTTGGCGCTGGCGCAACAACTTGACCCTGCCCAATCGGACAAAAATGCCACCAAGAAGCCCAAAGCAGGTAAGAATAAATTGGAAAAGCGAAGCGAGGGCCTGACGAGAATCGTTCGCGCTTCTGGTTTGATCGGTGCTTCAGCGTTGGTAGGCGCAGCGCTGGCTCTGTTCAGTAATAACCCCGACTGGATCATTATTTGGATGATCTTTGCTGGCTGGATGGCTTGCTGGGGAGTTATGTGGTTGGTATCGGGCATTGCCGCTCTCATAGAGTCCGGATTCACTCCGCTTCAGGCGAGGCACACAGCAGGGGAAACTGTCTCTCGGACTACGCCCCTGGGGTCGGGAGACGATCAGAATTTACTATCTACGCCTGCCACTCCCAACTTATCACTTCCATCGAGCATCACTGAACATACGACAGAATTGCTGAACGGGCAGCACCCAACCTCGAAGCCCGCGAGTTGAGGATCTGGCTCCTAAGAGCGTTTCATGGGGCGACGTTGCGGTTAGCGAACTCCAGCTCCAGTCACTACTATGTGGACCAGCTCGAGCCGCACAAGGTGAGAAGATAATCAAAACGCACACAGATGAGTAAAAATTCTAAAGCGTTCGTTTGCTTAGCCGGCCTGGCCCCCGCAATGTTTCTGTCTCTCACGCGGTCAATGCCGCAGTCTATTAGTCCGAGCATCAAGAGTCCTATTATCGCTTTTACTTGTAGTCAAGCCATTTCTCTATATGAGTGGCGCCTCGGAGGCATTTGCACGATTCGCGCCGATGGGAGCGATTTTCACCGGCTCACTAATACTCAAGAGACGAGCAAACCCGTCACAGACAAAAATCCTGTTTGGTCACCGGATGGGAACCGCATCGCTTTTCTTTCCAATCGCAACAGGGATGATAATGATTTCGATATCTATGTCATCAACGCTGATGGCTCCAACATTCGCCGCATCACGCACACCCCACGCTCATCCAGCAAACATATAGGAACCATTCCGCCGCATTGGTCAACTGATTCAAAGCGGCTCGCTTACATTGAAGGAACAACTGCAGGAAAACCCGTCAACTTTTGGGTCGTCAATGCTGATGGTTCGGATCAGCGAAAGCTCGATCTTGGTACGCTACCCAACAGCGTTTTCGAATGGGTGTCTCCTGATACCATTGCTTTCATTTCTGAGCGTGATAGTAAATGGGCCCTTTTTTCAGTAAACCAAAATGGGTCAAACATTCGTCCGGTGATGAGTTACGGCCGCTGGATAACCTCCGCCATATGGTCGCCTGATAGAAAGCGTATCGCTTTCTCCGCTGGCGATTCAGGAATAATTCTTTACGACAACCTCTATGTAAGCGAGGCAGATGGCTCTAACGTGCTACAACTGACAAATGAACGGGGCCAAAAGAAAAACGAGCGTAGTGTCGGGGCGCAAAAGTTCGCCTGGTCGCCCGACGGTAAACAGATCGCTTTCACAGTGACTGTTAACTTGAGGATGAATAGCGCCGATATCGTCAATATATGCGTGGCGAATACCGATGGAACGGGACAACGTGTTATATCGACCCACGGGCATCAATTCTCAGCACCGGCGTGGTCGCCAGATGGAAAGTATATTGCTTTCCATTCACTTGGAGAGGGGCGCCCTGGAATCTATTTAGTCAATCGTGACGGATCCAATGAACGTTTTCTCGTCGAAGGTGACAATCAAACGTGGAGGCCCTAATGCAAAAGTCAGTCGCAAGAACAAAGAAACTAACCCGGACGGTGGACGGTCGGATTTGATGTCGTTGCCACCGCTTTTCCGCTGAGAGTGTCACAGCTTAGACAAATAAACACGGATCAGGAGAGGTGATATTCAGATCCGTGTTTATCCGTCAGCTCTGTGGCTAACTTTCTTTTCTTGCCGCTTGTCTTATAGTTTCAATGTCGAGCTTCTTCATTTTCATCATCGCGCTCATCACGCGATCTCGTGTTTCGTTGTCGCTGTTCCGGAGTAGGTCGAGGAAGACTTCGGGAACGATTTGCCACGCAAGCCCAAACTTGTCTTTGAGCCAGCCGCATTCAATCACCTGACCGCCCGCAGACAGTTTGTCCCAGTAGTAGTCAACTTCCTGCTGGTCCTGGCAGTGGACCACGAGTGATATAGCTTCGTTGAATTTGAACTCTGGTCCAGCATTTAGTGCTGTAAGCCTTTGCCCGTCGAGTTCGAAGTCGATGATCATTACTGTACCCTTCGGCTTTGGTCCAACTTCGCCATAGCGAACGGTGTTTAGAATCTTAGCGTTCTTGAAGACGGAGATATAGAAATTCACTGCCTCTTCAGCATT
>DATBSH010000217.1:0-7995 GCA_036559885.1 Pyrinomonadaceae bacterium | reverse complement strand
CCTCGAACAGCGCCGTCAGGCAATTGAAGACCTGCGAGCCGATAGGGCCACCGCGCTCGAAGGCAATGACGGCGTAGAGGATGCTGGCGAAATGTCAGAGTTTGACCTCAATCAATCGACTGCTCTTACCCTCGCCAACCGTCAGTCGCAACTCCTCGAAGAAATTGACGAAGCGTTGGGCCGAATTGAAGACGGTACTTATGGCCAGTGCTCCCGGTGTGGCAAGCCGCTCGATGAGGAGCGACTCAAGGCAATGCCAACCGCTAAATACGATGCCGAGTGTCAGGCAGCCATCGAGGCTGCGCAAGGGATACCAACACCTACCCTCTAACTCACATCTTCATCCGCAAGACACTCTTCAGTGGCGCGACTGTTGAAGGAAGAAAGTATGAAAGAATCGAAAGTCGCCAACTTACCGAGAGTGACCAACAAGCCTTTCACGCACTCTACCTCAAGTATCACCACCGTGTTTATTCAACCTGCCTTCGAATGACTAAGAACGTTTCTGAATCTGAAGACTTAGCTCAGGACATCTTCATTCGGTTGTTTCGAACTGTCGGAACCTAGTAATTGATCGATGGAGTACAGCCGTTGGTGGAACCCTAAAGCACAACGAGCAGGAATGATGAGTAGCATATCGGTGAAGTAGATGAATCGTTCGATCACAGTTAGCAACGGAAGCGCGGGCGGCTTTGTTACCGAGGATCATTCTTCGGCGCCAGCAGATCAGACTCGAGTGGTCGCGCGCAGTGAGCACCGTTCGGTGCAAGCTGTTGACCATCGAACGAAATGGATTAAGAACGCAGCTTGACCTACTCGAAGAACAGCGCGAATCGAGGCGGCAATTGCCGAGGCGGACAGTACAACTGGTAAGTATTTCAAATCGCTTCAAACGGACGTCGTAAGAGGCCTGAGGAAACGATGATGAATTAAGCCTTCCGCTTAATCCACGACAAACCACCAAACAGCTTTAATGATTTTCACTCGGGCAAGAATTTGTCGGGTAAAATTAACCATTACCCTATCGAAGGCTAACGTATGAGGTTTGTTGCGAAGCCTTGGCCCCCGCGTAGTCTTAGTCATCCAAATGACAATTATCTTTGTTGTAAACTTGCTGTAGTCTTCTCTGCGCTATATGCGCCGGAGTGCGTTATGTTCTGCTCAAACGACTGTTTCTCCGCGGATTATGCGGTTTATTCTTTGGAAGGCGTTGTGTGCAGCGGTTGATTCAGGATTCATAACCCCAAGGTCGGCGGTTCGATCCCGCCCCCCGCTACCAATATCCTCAATAAATTCAAAGAATTACAACAAACTAGAAAATCGAGACTCGCGAGAGTTGTTGTAAAGTTGATGTAGTCTTTCTCAAAAACTTCGCCTCGTACCATTCCAAACCTTCAAAAATACTCAGATTTTTCACGTATCTCTGCGCACGTCTTGCAGTACTTGGGAGCACCAACCCCACGGTCGACTTCTAAAATCATTAGACAGCTTCCGAGAGGCGGATTGAAACGCCATCCACACCCGAATGCGGCATGAACCGTTGGACGCGAGGGCGTGAAGGTGTTTCGCAATTCGATTCGTCGAGCGATGCTTGAATAATTCGCGCATCACGTCAACTCAACTTGGGATTGGGGATCCCAGGATTTCTGCAGAAGACAACTGACGCGTTGGACCACATCTCTGCCGCTAAAAGGCTTAGTTATATAGTCGTCGGCCCCAACTTCCAGACCACAGGACCTTAAGTATTTGTTACTCACAGTGCCCGAGGCTTATATGTGTTACGCCGGTTTATTTCGCTATGCGGGGATTCCCTTCATAATTTTCCAAATTCGTTAACTCGCGCGTAACACATCAGTGGCTATTCTTGATTTTTAATACATCCAAACACAAATCTAACTACTGCTCAATGTCCATTTCGAATGAACTAAGCAGTAAGATCGCTGAAGCGATTCTCGCGGTGAAGAATAAGTCGTCGCGAGAACTTGGTGATCTTTCGTGTTGGTACTTCTAGAGCTTTTGATATCTTGCTTGTGAACCACATCCATCAGACAGATGCTTTAAGCTGAATGACCAGATTAATGACCACCGCTGCGACCAAACGGAAAATGAAACTTGATCCCCACCGTAACCAGCGACGGATTCAGCGTGACTCGCGCCTTTACCGGACTACCGTCGCTGAGCACACCGTCCGCATTGACTCCCAGCCATACCTCCTTGAAATCGAAGAAGAGTGTGTACCGTGAATTCACTTCATACTCAGCGCCGCCCTGCACAACTGATCCCCAGTTGTTGTGAACATTAAGGTTTTTTACGCTGCCGTCGAAGCTTTTGAAGATGATGGCATACGCTGCTCCGCCTCCGACGTATGGCCGAAACCGACCTATCTTTGGGAATTGGTATTGGCCTGCAAAAATAGCTGGCCCATAGCGCACTTTTCCCAGTATGCCGAGTGCTGCCGCCGCACCTTCACCGGTGACGTGCGGCTTCACCGGAATGCCTGATGTTACAGTCACTGAAATGTTATTCGTGATCTCATAGCCGAGATCGAACGTCACACTCATGTTGTTGCTTGCCTCCGCAGTGCCGCCTGAAACGATTTGTCCGTTTGTCGCGATGGTCGCCGACGAGTGATAAGGGGCAAGCAGAAATCCGACTTTGGTAAACAAACGGCTATGCTTGAATGGTGCTTGGATTACTTGTGCATCCGAGATGGGTTCGGTTTCGGGCTCCTGGCGCTGCGGGTTAGTCTGTGTGCTTTCCTGATTGCCAGAAGCTGTGATCGGGCCGCTCTGAGCGTGCGCGTTTTGTATCGTTACTGCGATTAGAGCTGATAGACAGATTGCTGTTTGTATAAGTAATCGCAAACTTAATGCTCCTTCGAACCTCAAACTCGAGGCGACTTCTTCCTTACGTGGTTGTGCGCAATGGATGTGCCAGATGAAGGAGTTCGGTTTCTGCGTTTACTAATCGAATCGACGAGGAAGGTTGCCGGAATTGTCGGAGCGTAATGAGGGTCGCCGAGCAGGAGGGCCGTCAGTGATTTCGATCTTTAAGTTTCCTGGAGCTTTGTTCGTACTGGAATTGGAGCGCTAATGGTGCGATGAATAGGACACCTGTTGGCAATTTCAGTGAGGCGCCGTCTTTGCTCTCCTGACAAATCCCCAGCGAAAGAGATCTCCATTTCAATTCCTTCGACAAACGCGCTTTTGAGATCGCCTTCGGGATCATCGTCATCAAAGAATTTCGCCCATGAAAGCTCGACGTGAACACGTTCGAGCGGCCATCCTTTTCGATCGGCATACATTCGTGCGGTGATGCTGACGCATGTTCCGAGCGAGGCCAGAAGCAACTCGAACGGGTCAGGTCCTTCATCATTTCCACCTGCTTCGACTGGTTCGTCTGCATGAAACGCATGGGGCCCGACCGAAACCGTTTGGATATAACGGAGGCTTTGGTCATCCACGATTACATTTCTGCCCACGTTGTCGTTTCCTTAATTCTTAACCCACCGCACGTTCGTGTTGTGTCCAGAAGCGCGCACGCAGGTCTTTCTTTAGTATCTTGCCAGAGCCACTTTTGGGTAATTCAGTTGCCGAGAATTCGATGCGGCGTGGAATCTTGTAACCAGCTAGTGATTGGCGGCAATAAGCAATCAGTTCATCGGCAGTGAGAACTTGACCCGGCCTCAGCACAACGTAAGCCATCACGAGTTCTCCCCACTTCGGATCAGGGATGCCAAAAACCGCTGCTTCACGAACTGCCGGATGCTGGTAGATCACGGCTTCGACTTCTCCTGAATAAACATTTTCGCCGCCCGTCACAATCATGTCTTTCAGTCGATCGAGAATGTAGAAATAACCTTCGGCATCCTGGTAGCCGATATCTCCTGTGCGAAACAACCCGTTACCGAATGCGTTCTCTGTTTCTTTCGGATTATTCCAATAGCCGCGCATCACATTAGCGCCACGCACAACTAACTCGCCGGGTTTGCCCTCCTCAACTTCTTTGCCTGACTCGTCCACAACTCGTACGTCGATTCCCGGACAAGTACGACCGCACGATGTCAGCCGGTTTTCAGTGTGTTCCTGATTTTGCAAACCGGTAAGAAAGCCAGTCTCACTTAGTCCATATACCTGGACCAATTCAACATTTGGAAAAACTGCTCTGGTGCGATGGATGAGCTCAGGCGCGATTGGCGATCCGCCGTATCCCAATCGTTCGAGGCTGGTGAGATCATACTTCTTCAAGTCCGCGTATTGGAGAAGTAGATTGATCATTGTCGGCACGACAACAGTGTGAGTGACCCGTTCGCGCTCGACGGTTTCGCAAAAGGCTTGAGGGCTGAACTTTGGAATCGTGGTTTGGCAGGTGCCAAACGCTGGAGAAGCAAACATGAAGGGAAAATCTGCAATGTGAAATATCGGCGCGGCGTGCAGATACACACCTCCTTCTCTGTAACGCATCCAGTAGTTCACATGGTCCATGTTTGCCAGGATGTTGGCGTGAGTTAGGGCAACGCCCTTTGGTAAACCCGTTGTTCCGCTGGTGTAGATGAGAGCAAAAACTGCGTCGGGATCGTAGACAGGGTTGGGAAATGTGTCGTCCTCAAGTTCAAAGGGTTCCAGGTCGATAATTAATTGCTGTGGAACTTGTACTGTCGGAACTGCAAGTGACGAGTGGCGAATGAGGCCATGTGGAGTTGCGTCAACCAATACATGGTCGATCTCCTTTGCCGAGAGTCTTGTGTTTAGCGGCACGACGATTAGACCGAGCCATGCACATGCATAGATAACTTCGATAAATTCAGGTTCATTCGGCAACAGAAGCGCCAACCGATCGCCGGCTTTGAAACCATGTTTAGTTAGGGCGGCGGCAATTCTTCCGACACGATCATGAAGCTCACGGAAACTTAGGCGCTTTTCCTGTGAAGCAAACGCCGTTTTTTCAGGATAGTAGCGAAGCGCCCGGCCAAGAGAGTGCGTGTGGATCATGCGACGAGCTCCGCTTGTATGTACGGCATTGCGTCAAGCTCAACATCATTCACTTCGTCCTGAGGAATTCTGTGGCAGACCGGGAAGAGACCCTCGATTCCTAACAGTGCCTCTTCGTAATCGGAATCGAAGCGATAACGCGCCAGATCGGCAACCGTGATCATTAATAGATCGTGTTTCCTGCAGAAACGAATGAGGTCAGGCACGCGAGCCATGGTGCCATCATCATTCACGATCTCGCAGATCACTCCTGCTGGTTGCAGTCCAGCGAGACTTGCAAGATCCACCGCGGCTTCGGTCTGGCCGCGACGCTCGAGGACACCGCCGGCGCGAGCACGTAGGGGAAAGACGTGTCCTGGACGTGCAAAGTCTTGCGGCTGGCTGTTTGGGTCGACGGCTGCCTTGATCGTTTGTGCCCGATCGTAAGCTGAGATTCCTGTTGTTGTGTCGTGTCTTATTAGGTCGATTGAGACGGTGAAGGCGGTACCGCCTAACGCGCTGTTGTTTTGCGACATTGGGTGCAGATCCAAGTCATCACATCGCTCCTCAGTCATAGCTACGCAAATCAAACCGCGACCGTGTTTGGCCATGAAGTTAATAGCTTCAGGTGTGATCATCTGAGCAGCGATTGTCAGATCGCCTTCGTTCTCACGATCTTCATCATCGATTACAATGACCATGCGCCCGGCTCGAAGCTCTTGAATCGCATCCCCGATACTCGCAAACTCGAACTGCTCCTCTGTTTCGTCATTTCGTGTGTGTTCGTGTGACTTCGTGGATCGTGTGCTTCGAGCAGCGGACGGACCATCCACGAACTCACGCGAAACAGCACGAAATGCCTCGCGAGTTGGACCAGCTAAGCTTTCGCCACGTTCAAGACTCAATGTGTGGCCCATCTTTTCTTTCTTGGCTCGCAGGTATGCCAGGGAGTAAGAGTTTGCAGCCGCTTCACATGAAAGCTGTTCAACGACCTCGATACCTGCATCAATCAATGCCTGTGATTTCTTTGGATTATTAGTCAGAAGGCGAACGCGACTGATCCCGAGGTCACGAAGAATAGCGACGGACAAGCTAAAGTCTCGGTGATCAGCATCGAATCCCAATGCGTGATTCGCTTCGACTGTGTCAAGACCTTCATCCTGAAGCGCGTAAGCCTGCAACTTCGCCATTAAGCCAATCCCGCGGCCCTCCTGCTGTTCATAGATCACGAGACCACAACCTTCTTCAGCAATGGCCCCCATCGCTATGTCGAATTGTTCACCACAATCGCAGCGAAGCGACCCCAGGACTTCGCCAGTGAAGCATTGCGAGTGGATGCGCAGCAGGGGAACATCCGTAACGTCGCCAAGGATGATCGCCAGCGCTGATTCGACGCGATTAGTGCCGCTGAAAATTGCGCGCTGGAAGCCTATGGTTTGAAACTCGGCCCACTTAGTGGGCATCCGGGTGGAAGCAACTCTTCGGAGTTCCCCATTTTGTGCGGCTCTCACCATGATTCGCCCCCTCACTCTCTAAGTCTGTTGCGGAGGCCGCCGAGGATGCTCCTTCAACGCCCTTCGAATCTGTGCGTTTGGAAATCCTACTTTGCGGTCGCAGCTTCCTTTGCTTTCGTGAAGTCGGGCTTACGCTTCTCAAGAAACGCAGTGAACACCTCCCTTACTTCCGCTGAGCGCACTCGCGTACTGAACTCCTCAACTTCGATTTTGATGGCCTGTTCAATTTGTTCGCGCTGCGAACTCTTCAACAGCTTCTTTATGGCTCGCAACGCTCCAATCGGCTTCGCGGCCAACTTCTCTGCCGTTTGGGTCGCGGTCGCCGCCAACTCGGTGTCGGGTACTACCCGGGTCACCAATCCAACTTCAACAGCAACCTCAGCACTGAATGGCTGGCCCAACATGAATAATTCGGCCGCGCGGATGTGGCCACTACGGGCCGGCAAGGACCAACTCGATCCAAATTCGGGAACTAATCCGAGATTGACAAAGGGCAATTGAAACTTCGCACTTTCACCCGCATAGACAAAGTCACAGTGCGTCAGCAAAGTAGTACCGCCTCCGATGGCAGCACCCTTCACTGCGGCGATCACCGGCTTATCAATGTTGAGCAATGCATTCCCCAGGTTCGCTTGCGGACTCGCACCTGGCCCAGGAGGGTTTTTAAGAAAATCTTCCACATCATTGCCAGCGGAGAATGAGTCTCCGGCAGCATCCCAGACCACAACACTTACATCGTCGTCTTTTGCTGCTTCATTGAAGACGTCCGCAAGAGCGTTGTACATCGCAGAAGTCATCGCGTTCTTTTTCGCCGGTCGATTCACCGTCACGCGCAAAATATTTCCGGTACGTTCCGTTAAAATCTCATTCATCGCACACCTCCTGCTGCTTCCCTGTGTCCACCTAAGACACCACTCGCGACAAAGCTATCGATCTGTTTGGGATCAAAGCCTAGCTCTTTAAGAATCTGTTCATTGTGTTCGCCGATCTCAGGCGCACGCTTAGCGGAAACTTTAGTCACGCCGTGTATCTGAATTGGACTACTGATTGTTGACGTGATGTTGTCGCCCGCGCCTTCGATCGGGATGACGATGTCATTCGCTCGTAGTTGTGGATCGTTGATTACTTCCTCGGGACCGCGCACTGCGCCAAATGTAACGTGGACACCACTGAAGATGTCGTACCAATGCGCCATCGGTTGCGCCCCAAATACTTCGTCGAGGATGGCCGTCAACTCGGGCATGTTTGCCACCAGCTTCGCCGGATCGGAGAATCGGGGATCTGTCAGGAGGTCAGTGCGGCCGATACATTTCGCCACTGCCTCCAATTTGTCAGGCGTCACAATCAGCACGAACCACGTGCCATCGGAAGCCTGATAAACATTGAATGCCGCACTTGCCGGATTCTTGCGATCGTGCGGCGCGTAGAACTTCGCGCCAGACAACGCGCCCTGGATCGAAACGCTCGCCGACCAGACGCCCTCAGCGAGTAGCGAAGTCGTGACGTGCGAT
>DATBSH010000216.1:0-12421 GCA_036559885.1 Pyrinomonadaceae bacterium | reverse complement strand
TCTTTGCCCCGGTTCGCATCCTCTCAATAATCGCGCTCGTCGAGGCTCCGGGAACAAACGGTATTGAGATCACTTTGCCGCCCGCAGCTTCAACTTCTTCACGCCCATGGATTTCATCCAGCTCGTAATCGCCACCTTTTACGAGCACATCGGGCAACAGTTGTGTGATTAGCTCTCGCGGCGAAATGTCGTCGAAGATCGTTACGTAATCTACAGCACGAAGTGCCGCTAGAATTTCTGCCCGTTCTACTTCGTTCGTGATTGGCCGATCGGGCCCTTTCAGTTCGCGAGTGGTTCTGTCGCTATTGATAGCCACAACCAACGCATCGCCGAGCGACCGAGCTGCACCAAGATAGCGAACGTGGCCGACATGTAATAGGTCAAAGACGCCGTTCGTGAAAACGAGACGCAGCCCACGAGAGCGCAGACCTTTACGCTCTCTGAGCAACTGGACGGGGCTCAGAATCTTGTTTGCCATTCGTTCTGTAGAAGGTAGCACGAGCGGAAAGCGAAGGGCTAAGGGCGAAGCACAAAGAGTTAAGCGCGCTCTGCCCTTTGCGCTTAGCTCTTTGCCCTCCCTATAATCGCCCGACTATCCAAGGAGAAGACGTTTGTCATTTCCGTTTCTCGAAGAGAACGATCAAACCGCTGCGCGTCGTGAGCACCTGGAAGGATTGCGACAGCTTATCGGCAACGTCTATCCAAATAAGTTCGAACGTAGCGAGGTGATCGAAGCAGGCCGAGAAGACACGATATCTGCGATCGTTGAAAAGTTTCGCGCCTTCGAACCTAAGTCAGCTGCCGACGGAAGACCTACAGCGGAGGAGATCGAACTCGCAAACCAACAATTGAATAGATTTGTCGTTCGTCTCGCCGGACGTATTGCGTCGCCACCACGAGTGATGGGGAAGGCCGCCTTCGTGCATCTTTCCGACGGCGTTTCAAGATTGCAGATCTACATTCGCCGGAGCGATGTAACCGGCATTCGAAATGACGCGAGCGGCGGTGATGTCGACGGCTGGAAACTGTTTGAGCTTCTGGACCACGGCGATTTCATAGGTGTGGAGGGTTATCTCTTTGTTACCAAAACCGGTGAATTATCAGTTCACGTTCAGAAGCTGCAGTTTCTTGCGAAAGCACTTTTACCGTTGCCCGACAAGATGCACGGCATCCATGATCCAGAGATCCGTCAGCGACAGCGTTATGCAGATCTAATTGCGGGAAGTTTGAAGTTGGAGAAAGACGAGAACCTCACACCGCGCGAGGTATTTGAGCGCCGTTCGCACGCCATCCGCGAAATGCGTCGAATACTGGAGGATCATGGGTACATTGAGGTTGAAACGCCCATGTTGACGTCGCTCGCGACTGGCGCAGCGGCACGACCTTTTAAAACACATCACAACGCGCTCGACATTGATCTTTACGCTCGCATCGCGCCCGAACTGTATTTGAAGCGTCTGCTCGTTGGTGGTTTCGAAAAGGTTTATGAACTGAATCGAAATTTCCGGAATGAGGGGATCTCGACGCGTCATAATCCTGAATTTACGATGCTCGAGTTTTACTGGGCCTACGCTGATGTAAATCAGATGATGGATTTTTGCGAGGAGATGATCCGCGCCGTTGTCTTCACCGTGCTGGGCCACACGCATGTAAAGTTCGGGCAACACGATTTAGACTTCGGACATCCGTTCAGACGACTGAGTATGAAAGAAAGTGTCGGTAACGGGAACGACGACCCCGAGAGTCTGTTGGAAAGGTTTGAATCCGAAGTCGAACCGACACTGATTCAGCCGACTTTCATCACTGACTTTCCAAAACTCATTTCCCCGCTTTCTAAGGCATCTCCGAACGATCCTGCAGTCACTGAGCGATTTGAGCTATACATCACCGGTGCCGAGATCGCTAACGGTTTTTCGGAATTGAATGATCCAGCTGAACAGTTTGAGCGGTTTAAGGATCAAATGCGACAGCGCGAACGCGGAGACGAAGAGGCGATGTTGATGGATGAGGACTATTTGCGCGCGCTGTCGTATGGAATGCCGCCGGCTGCCGGCATTGGAATCGGCATTGATCGATTCGTAATGCTGCTGACCAACAAACAGTCAATCCGCGATGTCATTCTCTTTCCACACCTGAAGCCAAAAACCGGATAGGCTGTAGCTTCCAACTACTTCGGCTGTGGTGTACCAACCTTTTGTCTCAAAGCGGCAAGGCGTTCTTCCGACCACATCACATCCTGGCCGTCTTTCTTCACCCGGGCGATGTATTGCTCCATCGCGTCCAACGCTCCTCTAAAGTTGCCCTGTTTTTCGCGAACACGGCTCAAATCCAAAAGAAACTGATTATTCTCATTTCCATACGCAGCAATGGTCTGAACAAATGCATCTTCCGCGAGTTTAAGATCACCTTTCATTTCATAGATGCGTGCAAGGTGGTAATAACTGATCGGGTACCGAAGGCCTTCGCGATTTGTGACTTGAAGGAGGTTCGCCAGCGCTTCATCGTTGCGCTTCAAACCGATTAGGACGAAGCTTAGCTCGAGATTGGCTGGTCCAAAATACCCGCTTTGTCGTGCAAGCAGTCGTTGATAGTTGTCAACGGCCTCCAACTTGTTACCTTTTTCAGCTGCGGTTCGTGCTTTCTGCAAAAGGGTGAAACCAGTCGCATCCAGCGAAAGTGGCTTGCCGGAATTGGGCGATGGCGACGCCTTGGGTCGTTCTGCAATGGCAGGGGTAGCGGGCTTTATTGTCGCGGCCAGCGTGTTTGTCCCACGTGTCACCGTCGACGGCTCTTCAACGGTGATTCTTCCTTCATTGCCGGCGCGTGCAAGCGACTGGGCTGCTGCTGAGTGATGAGGATCTACGGCAACTGCGCGCCGCCATTCGCGAACGGCGAGATCCATCTGCCCACGCGCAGCATACAAACGGCCAAGGTTATAACTGGCTTCCGCATAACGAAAATTCTCAACCTTCAACGCCGAAGACAGAGCGTCGAATGCTTCATCCCACCTGCCAACGCGCAGCAGCACTACTCCAAGATTATTTAGCGCGCGGGAGTACCCACCGTTACGTTGATTGATTGCCTTACGATATGAAGTAATCGCACCGTCAGTGTCACCCATTCGTGCCAGCGCGTTACCTATGTTGTAAAAACTCTGTGGGTCGAAAGCTTCTACTGAGGATGCTGTATGCAGCTCTGCGATTGCTTCTGATTTCTTGTTGTCAGCGACGAAGAGCTCAGCGAGTTTTAGTTGCAATCGCAGGCGCTCCTGAGGAGTAGCGGCAGCCTCGATTTGATCATTCAGTGCAAGAATGGGATCCTTCGGGTCCGGTGTTTCCGCCGCTACCTCTGCTAGCGGTTTTTCAGCTGGCTTATCCGTCGTCTTTGGCGTGCTGCTCGCTTCAGGGCTCGAAGCAGGGACCTGCGCCTGCGAAGATTCCGCCGACGAATTCGAATCAGACAGGCCTTTCACATCCACTTGCTTCTCTGGCTGTTGTGTTACCGGTTTCGCGGCATGCCGCGTCCTTGTCTTCGGCCTGGATGCTGCTGGAGTCGGCTGCGATTGTGGACGCGGTTTGACGCTCGTCGTTTGCGCAGAGACCAGCGTGATCGCGAATGCAAAAAGAATTGTGAAGATGAAGACTATTTTGAGAGTTCTCATAGGGTTTACCACCGGATAACTGCTGGATTGCTTATCTTTGTAATGCAGGTGTTTCGGTTCGAGCGTAGCTGACGACGGTGCCGCCAAAACCTACGGCCCATCCGTGAGTGCGGCCGGTGAGGAAGACTCTTTCCAGAGGATGCACTGTTCCACTGGCTTGCGAAGACCAATGCAATCCGCCGTCATTCGTGTAGATAATCGTGCCTTCAGCTCCAACTGCCCAACCTTCCATGGAATCAAGAAACTTGACGTCGAACAAATCGGCTGACACACCAGAGTTTTGAAGTTCCCATGTGAGGCCCCCATTTACTGTCCGGTAAACGGTGCCGCCACTACCTACAGCCCATCCCAGCCGATTATCGACGAACGATGTCGCGGAAAAGCGGACTGACTTCTCGATCGCTTGCGGTAATCGACTTACGTGCCACGTGTCGCCACCGTCAGCGGTTTGAATAATTGTCGCGCCCGCGCCAACCAACCATCCACGATCGTTGTCAACAAAGATCCCGCCGAGTAACAAGTGACGCGTCGGAGATTGAAGTCGGGTCCAATTCGCACCGCCATCTCGAGTCGTATAGATTGAGCCGAACTCACCAAACACCCAACCGCGACTTCCACCGTGCGCAAACACAACGCGCACTAAAAGTGCGTCCGAGTCGAGACCCTTAATATCTATTCGTTTCCAATGTTCACCGCGATCTGTGGTTTGCATTAGATAAGTGCGTGCTTCATCTTTTTCTTTGAGTTCGTAGACGTTTTTCTCGCAAACAAGCCAACCATTCTGTTCATCTACAAAATAGACATCGCGCAGGACATCGGTAGTTACGGAAGTTATTGGTCGCCACGTAACTCCGCCGTCCGTTGTCTCAAGGAAGGCTCCCTTGCTGCCGACGATCCACCCGCGATTGTGATTAAGAAAAAACACGGAGTGGAGCCAGGACATTGTTCCCGCCTGTTGTTTGATCCACCCGGCTGTTTGGGCATTTACCTGAAGAACACTTGAGAGTAAGACCACTACCGCAAGGCATAACAAAGGGCGCGCCGCACACGAGCACGGAAAAAATGACTTGGGGTCGTCGCCAGTAATTCCCATAAGCAGCCGTTACCTGTGTGCCTTACCATCCACCGGCGAATATCCGGGCGAAGCTCGCTACGGAAGTGAAGCTCATAATCTTCTGCCACGTCTTTAGCTTGTTTCCGGGGACTACTATCTGATCTCCAGGAACAAGATATGTAGTGTCCGGCGCGTGTCCCTTATAAATCGCTGAAACGTTCACAGCTATTGGTTGCAGCACCCCATCCTGCTGTCTCCGAAGCACCACAACCCCGCTCTTACTTCCTGTCGCCAGGACTCCGCCAGCTTCGGCTATAGCTTCAGTCACTGTCAGGCGGCGGGACATCAGCTTAACGCCTGGTTGCGCCACGTCACCGATGATGGTGTAACGATACGAGGCTGCCTTTTCGAGCGAAACTGTAACCTGTGGATCGATGATGTATTCGTCGTAGCGCTTCTTAATCTCCTCGGCAACCTGATCGACGGTTTTCCCGTTCACGAATACACCACCGGGAATCAACGCTAACGATATTCGCCCGCTTGGTGGAACCGTGATGCCGTTACGCGAGTAGCGATCCTGGCCAAACACCTGTACCGAAATAATGTCTTCTGGTCCAAGCCGATAGGTGGTAAAGAAATTGTTGTAGTACGGAACGACCGCGGCTTCTTCGGACATCTGCTCTCGCCGATTAGCTTGAGTCGCTTCGGGAACGTCGGAGGGAGTTTTGTTGGTATCGTCGGGCTCGAGTCGGTCGCCTGTGGGCGTCGTCGACGAAGGCTTTTGGTTGTTCTTGTCTTTGTCGGGCGTTGACGATGTGGTCGTTCGCTCTCGTGACTTCTGCGGATCAGGCTGCGATTGAGCGTACGCCACCAGAGATGGACCGCTCAACAGGAATCCGAGCATCAGCACGGTGAGTTTGTAGTTCCGTTTCATTTCAACCTCCACGGCCTGGCTTGTTATTGGGCACCACGCCCGAACAGAATTATTTTGATCGTTTCAAACATAATGATCGCGTCGAGAATGAGGCTTTGATTCTTGATATAGAAAAGTTCGTACTGAAGTTTCTGCCGGGCATCCTCGATTGAAGCACCATATGGATACTTGATTTGCGCCCACCCCGTAAGACCCGGAGCAATCAGGTGACGTTGCTCGTAATACGGGATCTCCTGCGCGAGTTGAGCAACGAAGTGCGGGCGTTCGGGACGCGGTCCCACGAAGTTCATCTCACCCTTCAGGATGTTCCAGAACTGCGGAATCTCATCAACCCGGCTTTTCCGCATTATGCGACCCACACGTGTCGTCCGTTCGTCGCTCTTGCTGGCCCAAACTGGACCGGCTTGTTCCGCATCGACTTTCATCGAACGAAACTTCGCTAAGACAAATACGCGGCCGTTCTTGCCAACTCTTTCCTGCTTATAAAAAACAGGGCCGCCGCGCGACTCAAGTTTTATGAGGATCGCGGCTATCAGCATCAGTGGCAACGATAGGACGAGACCGATGAGTGCTACCAAGCGATGTACGGCGGTTCGCGTTAGAGACGACAGCTTTGCCTGACGCCCGCGACCGGTAAAGATCAACCACGAAGGACGAATCATGTTCAAAGAAACACGACCTGTAAGGCGTTCATAGAACGACGCGCCTTCTTCAATTGAAACTTCTCCCCCCAGACTTAGCTGCAACAGTTTGTCTGTCGGAAACTGGCCGCGGCGTTCGCCCATCGCCACGACGATCCGGTCAATACCATCACGCTTCACAATGTCGCCGAGCTGTTCGGTCAAACCTATAACGCGTGGATTGATCAAACTCTTTCCTAGCAGTTCAGAATCAGTGCCGACGAATCCGATGATTCGATAACCTGCATCGGGCCGGTTCAAGACTTCGCGTGCGAGTTCGACGGCAAGATTGCCCGAACCGACAATCAGAATGCGTTCGCCGAAACCAGGATGGCCTAAGAGCCAGTGAATCGATATCCGCCAACTAACCATCAAGCCCAGCGCCAGTGGCAAAGCGATTAGAGAAGTGCCTCGGCCCAGCATCAGCTTCGGGTACGCATAAAAGGCAATCGCTAACCCCACCCATGCCAAACCCAGTGCTTGAACCAGGCGGAGTACTAACTCCCGCCTGTCATGCATGACCACGAAGTCATACAAGTCGAAGAGATAGAAAGCGGCAAGGCAGAAGAACGTCACCAGACCCGCTTTCCAATAACCAAACTTCGTGATGAGTTCGAATGGAGCGTCTTGAGGCCCGGTACGTAAGTACACGGCTCCAACTATTGAGCCGAACACCAAAGTGGCTTCGGCTAGCAACAGTAGAAATGTACGTCGATTGAGGCGGGATAATCTCAATTAACGATCGCTACCTCCTCCTGAGCTTCAACTGATACTGGCTTGAGATCTTTGTCCTTCATTCCACGTTCACGATTGTAGTAACGCCGTTGGTAATAATATGAAGTGGGGTCAGGTTGTTCTTCGGAGCGGTTGAGTATGACGCCGAGCAGCCGTTCACGAGGTATCTGTTCCAGCAGCTTATCGACTACGGAATAGCGAGTCTTGCCGGCTCGCACTACCAACAATGCGGCATCGGCTCTCGTCATCAACACGTTCGCATCGGTAAAGATTCCGAGCGGCGGTGCATCGATAATGATGTAGTCGAACATCCTTCTGACGTCCGTCAACAGACGCGCATAGGTTGGGCCAGACAACAACTCAGCCACGTCATCTCGCGGGCGCCCGCCGGGCATCAAGTACAGTCCTGCGGGATTTAGACAAACGATTGCGTCTTCCAATCGAGCTTGTCCGCCGAGCACCTCAGACAAACCAATCGGCGACTCTATGCCGAGGTAGTCGGTCGCGCAGGGTTGACGTAAATCGCTATCAATTACGAGCGCACGCACGCCTTCGGTTTGGGCCAACAACCAGGCTAGATTCAGTGCCGTCAAGGTTTTCCCCTCAGCAACACCGGCGCTGGTCACAACAAAAGCTCGCATCTGCAGCTTCTCACCTGCCTGCAGAATTCTCGTACGCAGCGAACGAAACTGTTCGCAATACGCGGAACGAGGCTGCGTGACCGCAACAAGATGAGGTTCGACGCGCGCGGAAGATATGTCATAACTGACAAATCCCCCAGCGCGCGCCGCCCCGGCAGCGCCCAAAGTTGCCCCAGCATCACGCGAAGCTATTCCGCCGGGGAGTGCCGACCCGTCGGGTACATCCGCAGTGTGCGCAGTGGACGCTGAAATCTGCACCCTTTGCTGTGGCGCAGACAGAATGGAGGAACTCGCGAACAGCTGTTCCTCTATCTCTTTCGCCGTTGGCGAACCGTCGCGATTCGCATTGCGTTTCAGGTGCTGTGATTTAGATGTTTGTGGTTTTGGAGCGGTCGGATTCTCGCTCGCTCGCCTCAATGCATCGAAAACTCTTCCCATGTGGTTAATCTCCTTCGCAGAATCCCAGTGGTCTATTGGTTAGTTGGTTTGCTCCACAGGGATGGGGGTGATAGTTTTCGTCTCATTCTCGTTGGCGGTCTTTCCCGGCCAAAGCTCAGCCCGGCTAGCCGACGAAAAGATCCTGGCAGGTGCTTCTCTTTCTTCCCCCCGCTGCATACCGCGATCGGCACGCGGAAGCATGTCGAACGTGTCTGCAACTTCTTCAATTATTGAACTGTTGATAACTGATTCACCCGCCGCAAAACCCGCCAGCATTGCGTTATCACAAAGATTATTGATATTGCGCGGTATGCCTTCAGAGCAACGAAAGATGTAGTCAATGGCGTCCGGTGAAAAGACATCGGTACGAGCTGCGCCAGCCACGAGCAAGCGCGACGTGATGTACCGATCAGTTTCTTCCACGTTCGGCAGCGCTTTGATTACGCAACGCAGCGCTATTCGCTGTTTTAACTGACGCAAATCCGGATTGTTCAGAACTTCTCTCAATTCCGGTTGCCCCGTCAGTACGATTTGCAACTGTTTGGCCGTGTCTGATTCAAAGTTTGACAGGAGACGTATCTCCTCCAGGACGTGTGGTGACAGTCCCTGCGCCTCATCGATGATGAGCACGGTTCGCAGACCACGGGAGTGTCGCGACTCGAGCGCGCGACCAAGTTCCAGCAGCAACTCCGATTTCGTTTCCCACTTTTGAACATCAAGCAGCGTGGCTACGTGTTGATAAAACTCTGCGACCGACAATCGGGGATTGAAGATGTAAGCCACCAAAACTGTCCGATCGAGACGTTGCATCATCCAACGCAAGATCGTCGTCTTGCCGGTACCTACTTCACCAGTTACGACTACCAGGCCCTTGCCGCTCTCGATGCCGTAATGCAGATTCGCCATCACTTCAGTGTGGGAAGGAGTGAAGTAAATGAATCGCGGATCGGGCGTCAACGCGAAAGGTAGTTCTTTTAGTCCATAAAATTCTGCGTACACTCTTTTGAACCTCCACCAGGAACGTTAGACGCTTACTACGCTCGGCCTGACGACTGCATCAGGAACTCGAAAACATGCGTCAATTTGAGCACGAGCGCCAAAACCGGAATACTGACAATCGTTGCGATCATACCTGCCGCTAGTACGAGCAGGCGGCGTCTCGGTATCGCACGAGCCTCTTGGGGTGTCAGCAGTTCGGGGACGGAAACCAGGACCGGCAGACCCGTGTAATGGCGAGCGTCCTCACTGCTCTGAATTGTGAACAGACGGGGTACTTCAAAAATACCTACCATCAGAAGTCCCAATCCTAAACCGAATGCCAAACCAAGACCTGAAAGCATCAGACGTTTTGGTGCGACGGGCTTCGATGGAAGGTTTGCGGGGTCGATAACTTCAATGCCTTCGCCTTGTTGTTGCGTCGCAGCTTCAGCTCCAAGAGCGATCTTCTGTTGTTGCTGCAACAGCTCATCGTAAGCTGCTTTCTTCGTTTGATACTCACGCTCAATCGCCCCGAGCGCGACTTCCGCTCCAGGCACACTATTGATGCGAACTAGCAGATCTGAAATCTGTTTTTCGTTGTCGGAGAGCAATTTCTGCTGGCGCTTTATCTCACCTTCAGCCATCTTTACTTCTTCGCCGACACTCGCGACGCTGAGATCCGGGCGGCCAGCCAGTTTCTCCTGTTTTTGTTTTATCTTTTCTTTCCATTCGGCAATCATCTGATCCATCTCAGTTGTGATGCCCTCTATTTGAGCCTGCTTAGCTAATACATCAGGATGTTTCGGTTTCAACGAAGTCAGAAGTTGCTGGAGTTCCGCCTGCAAATCGGCTTTTCGTTTGGTGAGCTCAGCCCAAGCCAACGTTGTCTTAGGATCAGTCATGTTCTCAGCCAGGTCATCTCTAGTTTGCTCTGATTGCTTCTTCAACAGAGTCAACTGGCTTGCCAATGCTGACCGGCGATCCTGGAGGCGTCCAACCTCGGCGATAAGGGCCTTTTGCTGCTCTCGGAGTCCGTTTAATTGGCCTACCAACGACTCCGCCTCGCTCGGCAAGTTTCCGACATTCGCCTGCATGAACTCGAGACGACGCTTGTCGACCGCATCAACTTCTTGTTTGGCTTGCAGTACCTGTTGATCGATAAACTGCCTCGCCGACGCAGTTGAGTTCACAGTGTTTTTGTTCTGTTCGTTGATGTATTTGCTCGCGAGCTCCGCAGTCACAGCCTGGGTGGTCCGAGGATCGCGACCACGGTAGGTGATGTTGAAGCCGTTCGTGATGTCATTGCGACTCGTATTAACATCGACCTTGATGTCTCTACGCATCGTGTCGACGATTACTTCCATTGGCTCACCGCGTAGCTTTTCTGCTCTGTAAAGCTCGTACTTCGCGACCAACGGTTCAAGGGAGCTGCGGCTTGTAACAACCTGATTGATGCTCGTGAGCTGCCGAGTCAAGCTCTCTTCCGTAATCGTGGGCACAACTGAATTGGGCAATGTCGCCGGCTTTACAACAATAAGAGTGCCTGACTCGTAGACATCCGGCAGCTTCCACACAACCCACACAACAGCTGTAGTAACTGCGATTGCGGGCAGAATAATTAGCCACTTGCGCCGCTTAAGGATCTTGAGATATTCACTTGGCGTTCGTTGGCGGAATTCAGTACTCATAAACAGCTCCTGTTTGTGACTCAGTGATCTAATTGACGCGCCGTTGCTCTATCGTGCTTACAAAGTAGCAAGCGTCTTCCTTGCCTCTTCGGCATCTGGGAAGTTCACCTTTTCGCCGAGTCTTATTGCAGACTCTAATTCCCTTCGCGCTCCCTGACTGTCCCCTTTTGCCTTCAAAGCCATCCCGAGATGGAAATGGTATGTCGCGCTGGGGTTTGCATTATTCGCACGAGCAGCTGCGGCGTCTACCGTCACGGCTTTCTGCAACTGTTCAACTGCCGCTGCATAGAGACCCTTCTTGTAGTACACCCATCCCAAAGTATCGATGAAACCTGCGATGTTCGGACTCTTTTGAACTGCGCCCTGCGCAAGCTTGAGAGCTTCATCGATGTTCCCCTTGCCTTCGATTGCGTATATCCACGCTAAATTATTTGCCGCGATTATCGCGTTTTGATCTCTCTCAAGCGCCTTCCGGTAACTGTCGATAGCCGCATCGGAGTTCTTCCGGGCGTACTCGAGCATGCCGATCAATGTGTACGCAGTCGCGTTATCAGGTCTTATCTCTGTAATCTTCTTGTATTCTGCTATCGCTCGGTCTTCTTGTTTTAAGTTAATGAAAAGCGTGCCGAGAGCAGAATAGGCGGCAAGATAATTCTGATCCAACTCAATGGCCTTCCGCCATTCAGCCTCCGCACCTTGAGCGTTCGGCTCATAGGCGTAAACGATCCCTTTGAGATAATGCAGCGTCGGCTTATTCGGATTAGCGTCGAGAGCCGTTTGCAGACGCGCGTGGGCCTTGTTCAGCTCTTTCCTCTGCGCATAGACGTTAATTAGGCCGTTGAACGCATTGAAATTTGAGTTGTCGATCTGTAGTGCATTCTCAAAGAAGCCGATCGCTTCGTCTGAATTTTTTTCGGCGAGGGAGACGAAAGCGAGGCTGTTGTAAATGTCCGGGTCGCTCGAGATGACTTGTCGTGCAGCATCGAAGTCGGCGCGTGCCGCTGGCGCATTACCCAATCGCAGTTGAGCGCCGCCGCGCGCCAAATACGTCTTTTCTCTGATCTCGGCCAATAGCTGAGGAGAGTTGTCTTGGTCAGGCGCAGTTTTATTGAGTCGCTCTAACAAGTCCGAAGCTAGTCTTAGAGCAGTCTTTGGATCGCCGGTGCTGGAACTGATCTGGACCTGCATCAACTTCGCGGGCAGATAGTCTGGATAGTTGCGTTCGAGTTCAACCGCGAAGGATCGAGCTTCGTCGATTGCGCCGAGGTTGAAATTCATTTGGGCCATGAAGTAAAGGCCAGCCCGGGAATTCGGTTCCTGCTTTAGCACCTCTTTCAGATCTTCGATCGCCACCTTCAGATTCTCAGCCTGACCTCCAAGTGATCGAACGCGTGCACGTAGTAACAGAGCCTGCCGATCGTTTGGGTCCTTCTTTAAAACTTCGGCGATCTGAGCAGTGGCTCCCTGAATATCACCGCGATTCAGCAATATCTCTCCGAGCCGATATCGACCTTGAATAAAATCCGGCGACTTGGCCAGGACTTCTTGATAGATCTTGATCGCATCGTCATAGCGATTTATCGAAGAGTAAAAATCTGCAAGGACTACTGGA
>DATBSH010000215.1:0-12629 GCA_036559885.1 Pyrinomonadaceae bacterium | reverse complement strand
GCAGTCGCTCTTATCGTCGGAGAAGTAATCGCGGTCGGCATTTTTCTGACGCCATCGGGAATGGCCAAAGCGATTGGTTCACCGTTCTGGCTGCTTGTCGTTTGGCTGCTGATGGGCGGAATGGCGTTGTGCGGAGCGCTTTGCTACGGCGAGTTAGCCGCGAGGTTTCCCGAAGCTGGTGGCGGTTATGTTTATCTCCGCGAAGCATATGGCCGCCCGATCGCATTCCTTTATGGATGGATGGCAATGCTTGTGATGGACCCAGGCCTGACGGCGGCGCTGGCGGTCGGCTTGGCGAGTTATGTAGGTTACATCTTCAACGTTGGACCATCTCTACCTAAAATCATCGCCATCATCACCATCCTTGCCGTAGCAGCGGTTAACATTCGCGGCGTCAAACCAGGAGGATGGTTGGTGCGATCTCTGACCATTCTCAAACTCGCATTACTAGCCGTTATCATCGTCTGGAGCTTTGGTACGGAGGCGGGCCAATGGTCTAACTTCAAACCCTTTGTCGCTCAACGCGCAGGCTCTGAATCGTTGTTTGCGGGTTTGGCAGCCGGGATCGTGGGTGCATTCTTTTCGTTTGGCGGCTGGTGGGACTTGACGAAGGTTGCCGGTGAAGTTCGCGAGCCGCAACGCATCCTACCTCGGGCGTTAATCTACGGTGTTACAATTCTGACGCTCGTTTATATCCTCACAAGCGCGGCGTTCGTTTATTTAGTTCCGCTCGAACGTGTCACCAGCAGTGAAATCTTTGTAGCACAAGCCGGGGAAGTCTTGTTTGGACGAGCCGGTGGTCGCGTGTTAGCCGCTATAGTTATTGTGGCAGTTTTAGGAAGTCTTGCAGCCGTGATCATGTCGGCGCCACGCGTTTACTTTGCCATGGCTCGAGATGGATTGTTCATTCCTGCTGCAGCTGTTGTGCATCCGCGCTTTGAAACGCCGGCGCGCGCAATCATGATTCAAGCAATACTTGCATCGCTTCTGGTGCTACTTGGTACCTTCAGCACCATAATTTCCTATTTCATTTTTGTGGTGGTGGCGTTTATCGGTTTGACCGTTGCGAGTCTATTTATTTTTAGGCGGAGGGACGACGGAAGGCAATCAACCTACAAGACACCGGCTTATCCTGTGACACCGATCGTATTTCTACTCTTCACGGCATTGGTGCTTCTTTTGATCGGTGGCCGTAATCCTCGAGAGGCTTTGCTCGGTGTTCTTGTGGTTATCAGTGGTTTACCTGTTTACTATCTGCTCGGTCGACTAGATGTTACTCAACGCAGTGGGAAACAGTCGGTACCGTAACGCGGTAGCGTCGGGTCTGCGTTTAAGGAGGCTCCTCAAACTAAACGCGACCCGACGCTACCGCGTTACGGTACTGACTATTTTGCTACTGCGTTGAGTGAAGGACGCCGAGCATGAACATTCATAAGGATGCTTCACCATGACCTGGATAAAAACTGTATCGACTGCAAAAGACGAGAGGGTTCGAAAGGCAGCAGAAGCTCAGCGAGGATTGTATCCAATTGAGTATGCCACTCCGGTCCATCCGACGGCTGAGGGCGACACCTCGGGAATTGTCGAATCGCACAGCCTTATTCCCGACGCTTTGTTTCACGCGTTTGCGACGTACGGCTCGTTGATGTCTCCCGATCTGCCACTGCAACGTCGCCAGCACGAGATGATCGCGACAATGGTTTCGGTGACGAACCGGTGTCAGTATTGAATCGAATCTCACGCAGAGTTTCTGCGTCGAGTCACGTTAGACAGTGAAATGGTCCAGGCTTTGGAAAAGAACTACAAGACCGCTCCAATCAATGAGCAGGATCGTGTAATGCTCGATTACGTGGTGCAAGTAACGAAGGACGCGACGCGTATCTCGCCTTCGGATCATGAAAGATTGCGCGCAGTTGGCTTCGACGACACGGGAATCCTTCAGATCACTCTAATTGCCTCCTGGTTCAACTACATCAATCGCGTTGCGGACGCGTTGGGTGTGGGCCGAGACTGAAGAATAACCACCGATTACACAGATTACACAGATTATGAGCTGGACAGGTAAGTTGGGCTGTTAGGGCTTCCACAAGCTAGCCGGAATGACTTGAAACTTAATCACTCAACTAAGCTGTCAAATTCTTAATCTGTGTAATCTGTGTAATCGGTGGTTATTCTTATTTCTGTGAGGTCGATGGTGATGGTGATGGTGATGGTGATGGTCTCGCGAAAACTATTGGCGTCGCTGATATCACGCCTTTCGCTTCTTCAACTACGATCGATTGATTCGGCTTGACGTCATTGATCGTCTGTTTCTGTCCGCTCGGCCAAACGATTTCAAGTGAAAGCGTGCGCCCTTCTTCAGGCGCACCAAGTCCGAACGTAAGCGGCAGCTCACTTTGAGAACAGTAGCTGGATCCCGTCTTCACCATGTTGAAAAGCTTGACGCCTTTTGAGGTCTTTAACGTTACTTTCGCTCCAATCCCATCTCGATTTGACTTCGAACCGACGGTCTTAACGCGCAGCAAATCGTTCTGATTGCCGTTATCATTTCGCAATAACCGCGCTGGTCCATTGTTTGACGTAATCAACAGATCGAGATCACCATCGTTGTCGAAATCGCCGTATGCTGCGCCGCGACCGACAATCGCGCGCTGCAAGGCGCGACCTAGCTTTGTAGTTGTCTCTTCGAACTTCTTCTTGCCCTTGTTGTGAAACAGATGCGGCGGCTGCGCGTATTTCACATTTGGTTGAACTACGCTGATGTCATCGGAGACGTGGCCGTTGGCGGCAAATACATCTAGTAATCCATCAAGATCGTAATCAAAAAAGAAAACCGCAAACGTCAGTGATTGCGCAGACATCTTGCCGATTCCTGAGTTAGGTGCCTCGTCGGTAAACAAGCCGGTACCATCGTTTCGATAAAGCGCCATGCTCTCGTTCGTAAAGTTTCCGACCGCGATTCCCTGCCGGCCGGACCCATCGAAGTCACCGGCATCGGCCCCCATTCCGGCCCGAGCAGTACCGGATTCGCTAAACGCCACCCCCGCCGCGACAGCCTCATCCGTGAAGGTTCCATTCCCGCTATTCTTGTAGAGTTTGTTTGGTTCGGTATCGTTCGCTACGAAGAGATCCATCCAACCGTCACCGTTGTAATCAAGCATCACGACACCGAGCGATTTGCTTGTTGGATCGTTCAGCTTCGCAGCATCAGTGACGTTCGCAAATGTCCCGTTACCTTTGTTGTGGTAAAGCGTCGAGCTTTGTCCTTTGTAGGATTGGGGGGTGCAGTACGATTTGTTCTTTCCATCGAGTGAGCACAACTGGTCGGTAGCAACGGTCCACTCAACGTAGTTAGCCACGAACAGATCGAGTTTGCCATCGTTGTCATAATCGAACCATACGGCGCTGGTGGAAAACCCTGGATCTCCGACTCCCGCTCGCGCGGTGACATCACTGAATTTTCCGTTTCCAAGGTTACGGAACAGATGATTCGGTCCAACGCAGGTGATGTACAGATCCTCGTTGCCATCGTTGTCATAATCGGCAGTCGCGACACCGATGCCGTACATCTCGACAGCTAATCCTGCCTGCCGGGTTACATCTGAAAAGGTGCCGTCCTGGTTGTTGTGATAAAGCGCGAGAAATGATTTTGACGTCTTGTGCTCGGGCCAATCAGCTGAATTAACGAGCACGATGTCTTGCCAGCCATCGTTGTCGTAATCAAAAAAAGCACAGCCAGTGCCGAGCGTTTCCGGTAGATATTTCTTACCGAAGGCACCGCTGTTGTGTTTGAAATGAATGCCAGCCTGGTTTGTGACATCCGTGTACTCGATTGGACCAGACGGACGTGGCGGCGTCGGGCTCGGCGAGGCCGTCGGGCTGGGAGTTGCTGTTTCCGAAGAAGAAGTAGCGACTGTTGGCGACTCTGTCTTCCGGCATGCAGTGACAAGTGAAAGAACCAGAAGGCAGAAAATAGGTATGCTAAGTTCTCTTAGAGTTTTAGTTTGCATGAGTGCGGAACAACTATGTACGTTCGACCTGCAATTTTTCGAACCTTGAATTATCAATTGAACTTGAATCAACTCTTAGTCAAAAGCACTGCTATGACGTTTGCGCAATCCCTTCCCGCTGACGCGAGTTCCACCAGATCTCAATCAAATTAGCTGCCGGTCCAACAAGAAACAGTGCATAAATTGGAGCGTAAACCACTTGGTTCAGGCGCAGAAAGAATTCAACCAACGCGACAACAAATACGACAACGCATTGACCTAGACGTGAGTGCACAGTCGTCTTCGGGTCTGTAATCATGAAGAAAACAAAAAGTTGGTACATCGGACCAGTGATCGGTGCCACTTCCGCTTGCCACGGATGTCCTGTAATCCAGCTGCGAAGAAATGCAAACAGCAAAAACGAAATCACGTATGTCGCGCTGATATGAAACCTGCGAGCTCGCCAGATTATGATTGAGCCTAAAATCCAGATAACCAGAATCGGCAGGAGATTGTTACCCCATTGAATACTTAAAACAGCCATTGTCTCTGGTGCCAGAAACAACAACACAGCGATACCGAAGTTTGATGGATTCCAGATATGGCGACCCCTAATTCGCAACACGTACTTCGACATGATCGAAATTACACTGCCGAGCGCAAAAGGCCAGTAGGCAGGTGAGCGGACTAAGATTCCGACACTGATTCCAGTGATGTACGCACTCGCAAGGTTCAACCATTTTCCAAAGAAGATTCGTCCGAGAATTATTTCGGCGACAATGCTTGCCGCAATCGCTAATGCCGTCTTTGTGTAGCTTTCGAGGAAGCCGTAGGAAAGATGGCCGACAAGCAGGATGCAAGTGATGAAGAGCGGAGCTATATATCGGTTGTCGAAACGAAATTTCTTTCGCTCGTGCAACTCGAGCGGTGCAGGAGCGGTTCGTTCGCCAGTAACCTCGCTCATGCAGGCTCCTTGATTCGGTGAATTTGGCCCGTCATTGGTTTGTCAATCGTTTGGATAGCACCTGAAGGCCAGCGTATTTCCGCTTTTTCAACCTGCGCATCCTTTCCTAAACCAAAGTGAAGACGTCTTTGATTCTGGCTGCAGAAGCCGCTGCCGCCGGAAAGTGTCTGGACCTGAACGTGCCCGTTCCAGATTAACTTTATCTCCGTACCAAAGGCGCTGCGGTTGCTTTTTGATCCCTCCAGATCAAAATCGATCCATTTGTTTTCGGGTGATACGTTGTTCTTGTAAATGAGCAGCGGTCCGCGCTGGTTCGTTACTACCACATCAAGCACGCCGCGGTTCCACAAGTCAGCCACGGCTACTGAGCGTCCGTCGTACGTATCGGTCGCACCGACTGCTTGAGCAACATCGACAAAGTGACCTGCGCCGTCGTTGATCCAAACGCGCTTTTGCTGGTAACCAGACAGACTGCGGCCTTCCATCGCAGGCCAGTTGGCTGCATCGCTGATGATCGTGCTGTTCCCACCCGCGATTTTCGAAAAGTCGTACCAGTAACTTTTGTTTCGATCGGCAGACACGTAGCCGTTCGTCAAGTAGATGTCCAAAGTGCCGTCGTTATTGAGATCAGCGAACTGCATGCCCCAACTCCAGCCGCCCAGTTCGACACCCAACTCTCGAGCGAGGTTCTCATATTGCAGATTGTCGCCTGACGTATTCTCTTTAGGTACCCAAAGATTATTACCTTGAATGAGCACACCGTCTTCCGAGATGTTCGAAACGTAGACCGCATATCTGCCTTGATTCAGGATGTCGCCAAACGCCGCGGTCATTCCGCTTTTAGGTGCAAAGCCAACACCCGTCTGCTCTCCTACTTCTTTAAAATGCTTACCGTCGTTGAAGTAAAGTTCGGAAACGCCATAGTCGTTTGCGATAAATAGATCCTGGTGGCCGGTACCTCTTAGATCGGCTGCTGCGGCTGCCAATGCCCACCGGCGACTGGCGATGCCTACCTTGGCGCTAACTTCCTCAAAGCGCCCACCACCTAGATTTCGGAAAAGATATTTGCGTCCGCCATTCTTCGCGTACTCAAAACTTTCCGGCATCATGCGCGTGGTCGTGAGGTGCCACAGATCTACATCCTCCGAATAGTAGCCACCAACAAAGAGATCAATCAGACCATCATTATCGTAGTCAAACCAGATAGCTGTGTTTGCGTTAATCCACGCCGGCAGGTTGGCTTGCGCACTTACGTTCGTAAAATGCTTGCCACCGTCGTTATGAAACATTTCCGGGCGACCCCACTTATAAATGAATAAATCTTCATAGCCGTCGTTATCATAGTCACCCCAAACTGCTCCCATTGATACGCCAGTTCCGAGCTGATTGACGTCTGCAAGTCCGACGTCGGCCGCCACGTCCTTGAACGTTCCGTCGGCCATGTTTCGGTATAGACTATTCCTGCTTCCCTCTCCCGAATTAGTCAGATAGATGTCCTGCCAACCATCTCGATCGAAATCGACGATTGAAGCACCAGCTCCCATTGAGGCCACCTGCGGCATGATGTGATCGAGTTTGTGATCGAGCGTCGGCGCCTGGTGAATAAAGTTTATTCCTGCCGCTTGTGCCACATCCTGTAGATAAAAGCCGTACCGACGCAACGCAAGAGAGGAATCCAATTTGGCTTTGCCTTGCTCGCGCCGCGTCTGCCAACGTTTTATAACGATCGGCGTGGCGATTAGCCCGAGAAAAATCACGAGCAACACAATCCTCGTTGTGCGGCGTGGTGCTTTCACCGCTTATTAATCCTCAGTGCGTTCTTAAAAACGTCAGCAGTTACATAACGGGTGTGGTAGTTTTGCCAGTCTTCGGGATGTTGCTTGAATACCCATTCATCCTCAAGTCGCGCGGGGGTCTGAATGTATTCATTCTTCGCATGATACGGTAACGGCAACACTGTTTTTGAAAATGTCGAGTTGTAATCGCCATCCTTTATCCAACCGTCGCCTATCAAAATGTAGTCCCGGACCCAACCGTTTGGCGGCGCCGGTTGAGCCGCAAAACGGAATGACATCTCGTCACCAGCGTTCATGATCACGTAACGATCATCGATCTTACGCAGCAGCTCGCGCACGTCGCCGAACCGTGTGTAGTAACCTATCAGATCACGCCAGATCTGTTTTGAGCTCGCAAACCTCGTGTAGTCAGGCACTTCAGGCGAAGAGTCATTCGGTTTCATGATCACGGAATATCCACGATAGTGGAGATCAGCGGTTGAAGGATCGAGGCGTACCGTATTCAACTTCGTATCCGGAAGGCCTTTTGCCCACTCAATCGAATCCCAAAAGATCTCGAGATTGGTACGAAGACGTACGCGGCGTGGTGTACCTGGTCGAAACACGTCCGTCAGATCAAATAGACAGTTCTTCTTTCGTCCGGCGGGGAATCCTAAATTTGGATGTACAACGACCCAGCCACCCTTACCGTCCGGCACTTCCATACTCAATGGCGCAGGACGAACATCTTCGCCCTGGCTGATAGCTACGTTTATCGAAGAGTCTGTCGGATGCATCCAACCCTTCGCAATCAGCCACAGTGGACCACTTTCGGGAACGTTATTACCCAGGTCAACTTCGACGTAATGGTCTCGCGTTACACCTTGATAACGCCCTCGTCCAAAGTTATCGAGATAATTCTCGTCAAGCGTATTTACGATCGCAGTAACGTCGTTTCCGTTGTCGTCAATGGCTTGCGCGATTTTGTGTGGCGTTTCGACGGTAGTGATGGCTAACTTTGCCGGCGGAATAACGAAGCGCTCGTCTACGAAGATGTCGGTTCCAGCGGGATGATCCACCGTCATCAGAGACAAATGATCGTAGTAATAGGTTTCCCAAAGTTCAGCGGTGATGCGCAAATCGTAGAATCCGTCACGCGGCACCAGTTGGTCGCCATCAATTTTGTACCACTCTTCCGTCGCTTCGACTCTTGCCGTACCCAATGTGTTGATGCGCAACCCGATTGCTGAACTCCACGGAACAGCATCTTTGACGAACTTCATTTCCTTACCATTGAAGGCGAAGAGAAAGGGACACGAACCTTTCAAGCGCTGCTCTGCGGTGATTGGTTGATCCGCTTTTGTTTCAAATTCGGCGCGCACGGCTCCGTTGGGCCAAACGATACGTACAACATCCGCACCCGCTTGCTCACCAAGGCCGAAATGAACAATTGGACCGGTAATTAATTGCTTCTGGACCAGCAGTCCGGCGCGGATTTCCATTTCCCCGCCGATACCAAAGCTATTGATACGCTGATCGCCTGTGGCCTGTGCGGCGCGAGGCCGGATCACTTGCCAGTGATAATTCTTCGTTCCGTGATTAATTGCTTGAATAGGCTCACCCGCCTGGGTTAGACCAAGCAAATCGAGTCGGCCATCTGCATTAATGTCTGTGTTGATAATGCTGAGTCCAACGTGATTCGCGAACTGAAGCTCCTGAAAATGGCCATCCTGGTTGTTGAGCCAGACTGCTATGCCATTGGGCAATATCGGGATGTCAATTACTTCATTTCGAACGGCAGATATTGGATTCGACGAGGTCAACAACAGGTCGTTGCCACCGTTGTTGTCGACATCAGCTGTTCGCAGACGAATGATACCTTTTGCGGAGGCGCTCAAATTGTTAAATCGCGCAACTTCAGCAAATTCGAAATCGGTTCCGTCGTTCTTGTCAGAGAGTCTGAAGATAGCGCCATTGTTTTGTACCCCAAGCAGATCGAAGAGGCCGTCCCCGCTCACGTCGGCGGCACAGATCGCAAGAACAGGTTGCAGCTGAGCCGTCACAACTCTCTCTTTAAATTGTCCGTTTCGCTCGTTTGCAAACACGCGAAGCTTCGACTGTTCGTCGATCAGCGCACCATCGGGATCTCCATCGCCATCGAAGTCAGCCCAGACAAAATCCGATAATCCTGAAGCTCCCGCGAAAGGATGAGTTTCTGCGAACGAACCATCGCCGTTATTTCTTAAGACGGTTGTAAGCCCGCGCTCTGCGCCTAAGACCACATCCAGATCGCCGTCGAGATCTATATCCGCGGCCCACGCACCAGTGTATTTTCCACTCACCACTGTGGGTGGCAATTTAGTTTGTGAGGTAACGTCCTGGAATTTGTTTCCGCTGTCTTGTTTCAAAAAGCGAATGCCGCCGGCGCCTGCCAGGATGAGATCTGTTTTGAAATCGTAATTGAAGTCCAGTTCCAGAATGCCGTCTCGTCCTGGCGCAGATGCAGGCGAGCCGCTTGGAAAAGGAAAGCTCTGGTTACCAACCTGTATTTCCTTTTCATTAGCTACGGCAATCACAGGCGCACTCTGACCATCAAGTGCGACTGCTCGGAGTAAATTCCATCTCCCACTCGGAGCATTTGGAATTGGTTCCGTTGAAAAGCTGAGGCCCGTGTCCGCAGGAGCAGGTTTAACGGTTGGTGTTTCCAACTTCAGAAAATGAGTGAAGGGTTGCGCCTCCTCACCTGGCGGCGGTTTGATGAGTGACAGATCGCGGCGATAGTCGGCGACACGCACCATCACGTTTCGCAGGAACGCGATCCGCGTGGCGATCGCTTGCTGATCTGAACCGGATGTCGCGGTTCGCAATGCAGTCAATTGTTCCTGGACTTCGACGGGCCAACCAATCGACCGTTCGCTGAACTTCTCTACCGTACGCTGCAATAGTTCTTTATCAGCGCGTTTAGCTGCTATGCGCGCCAGGTCCAGAAGTGCCGCGAGGTTATTCGGTTCAACGGCCAGGATTTTTTCTACCAGCTGCTGATGTTCAGCTGTGCTGCTCTGATCGCCCTGGCGTTCGATTTCTTCTGCAAGCGTAAACGTCGCCAGCAGATTCTTTGGATTTAGTTGGACGGCTTTGCGCAGAGCAGTAATCGCTTCCGTTGATCGACCTCTTCCCTTTTCGAGTAGCCCGATTAAATAAAAGATCTGATCATTTTCTGGCGCTTGGGTTCGTGCACGTTCCAAGCGCTCCGCTGCCGGATCAAAATTTCTTTGTCGCAGCGCAAGTAATCCCCAGTTGGCCCACGCCGCGGGTTCGGCCGGTACTAACTGCGTAGCGCGCGCCAGTTCTTTCTCAGCTCGTACGTCATCGCCGACCTGCAATGCTGCCAGGCCTACGTAAAACGCCCGAACGACGTCGTCATATTCTTTGGAGGGTTTGGTTGGAAGTTGTTCAGCGCGCCGGCAGGATGCACCTGTCAAAACGAAGAATGCGAGTAAACAGATCGTTGTCGTCTTCCGATAATGCAGCAGAAGGTTCATCGATGGATGTCTCATTCACCACAGGCTTGAGCCGGGAATTTACGCAATGTTAGAACGAGGCAACCGTTTCAACGGTTTACCAATATACGCATGAATGCGTTTGTATAAAGTGTTTTCTGAAACCGTTAAAACGGTTATTCAAAACCCCGACGCACAGGTCCCCAAGCTGAAGCCTGGGTGAATGAGAAGTTGAGTTGGGAAGATACCACAACCATCTGTCCGCACCTCTACATCGTTCGGCTGATGCAGATCTCCAACTAAAGTATGATGCTGATTCTGAAACCCAGCTATAATGCCTCCGCTCCCTTGCACCGTCCCATAACAACTAAGAAGAGGAGACCGGTATGTCGACTGACGAGATATTGACTAATCAGAAAACGATCCTTGCCAATCAAAAACGGATTGAAGCGAATCAAGCTAAGCTGGATGAAACGCTGAAGAACCAGGCGGCAATTATCTCAAACCAGCAGCAGATCCTTTCGAATCAGAAAAAGCTCGACACCATTATCGCCAACCAGGAACGAATACTTGCCAACCAGGAACAGATACTTTCGCAGACTACAAAAGCGAAATCCGAGTCCGCAGGTTACGCGGGCTACCCAGATTGAGTCTTGACCATTTGCTACGCAAAACGCTGCTGAATAGCCAACTCGCAACTTGAAATCGGTCGCTTCGCTCCCGTTCGCTAGTGTGCGGCAATCCTCAGGTAGAACTTGAGCGCGCACGGAGACTGGCGTCATTACCGCAACGCAATATTACGACAGTGGTGGGAATCACTCGTTATAGTTAAACTAAATGCCTCCCTGGACGTTTAACGACTTTCATTATCATCAATGACAAATCTCAAGTCTGTACTTGTTTGTGTAGTTCTGATCCCCTTACTCGGCTCACTATTCTTCGAACGTCGCACTTCATCTGCAGAGATCCAGACACGATCTGGATCGACTCCCCCCGACAGAGAGAATGCCTACCGCCGCAACAACATCGGCGTCGCTCTGCTTGAGCAATTCAAATACAAAGAGGCGGCCGATGAGTTTAGACGGGCTCAGCAAATCGATCCGAAGCTGAATCTTGCACAAATCAATCTCAGCATCGCGCTTTACAATCTGCCCGATTTGCCGGCTGCGATGCGTGAAGCTCAAGCTGCTACTGCCCTCGCGCCGAATGCTCCTCAACCAAACTACATTCTCGGCTTAATTGCCAAAACACAAAGCCGAACGGAAGAGGCCATCAGTCAGTTCCAGCGTGTATTGAAGATCGATCCCAACGACGTAGGCGCAAACATCAATTTGGGCCAGATTTATTCCCAACAACGTAAATACGCCGAAGCGATCGCGGCGTTTCGGCTAGCCCTGGCGACAGAACCCTACAATGCGACCGCGCTTTACAATCTGGGGCAGACGCTGATCAGAGCAGGCCAACGCGATGAAGGAATAAAAGTTACAGCTCGCTTTCAAGAGTTGCGACAGCGAGGAAGCGCCACAACGATCGGGCCAAACTATCTCGAGCAAGGTAGATACGCCGAGGCGGTTGCTTCTACAGGAGCAGAACCGGAACTGGTTGACCGTAACCCGCCGTCTGTGACCTTTATCGAATCCAAAGACTCCCTGCCACCCGTATCAGACGCTACAGACTCTGCGTCAAGTACCTCACCGCGAATTCTTGGTCACGAGTTCGATGTGGGAATGGTCAATGATGAAATGCGTCGATACATAGCGAGATCTGTGGTTGCTGGTACCCTCCTGTTCGACACCGATAATGATGGAGATCTCGATCTCTTCTGCGTGACCGGTGGTGAACCGCATCTGTATCGGAATGATTCCGGCAAATTTATTGATATTACCGGTCAGTCCCCGGCATTTACCGGCAAATCAGGCGATATACCAACTGGAGCAATCGCAGGTGATTTCGACAACGACGGTCGACGCGATCTTCTTGTAATCCGAAATGGTGGTCTTACCCTTTACCACAATGATGGTGGCAACAAGTTTTCTGACGCGACTGCCAACGCAGGTATTCCCGCATATCCCTATCTCGCCTCGTCCGCCGCGTTTGTGGACGTGGACCACGACGGGGATCTCGACATCTTCGTTGCAGGTTTAGCTGATCTGTCGAAGACGAATAAGCAAGGGCCTATCGTGTTTCCGGATTCGTTTCCGGGCGCGCCTAACCTGCTTTTGCGGAATGACGGCAGCGGCAAATTCACGGACATAACCGCCAGCGCTGGATTAAATATGACGGGCCATGCAGTGGCTGTAGTACCTACAGACTTTAACAACCGACGCGATATAGACCTTCTGATTGTCAGTTTCAATAAACCTCTTGAGCTCTTCAGCAATCAACGCGACGGAACGTTTCG
>DATBSH010000214.1:0-36480 GCA_036559885.1 Pyrinomonadaceae bacterium | reverse complement strand
TGCTGCCGTTGCTCTGGTGCCGTCTGACGCACCCGGGAAATTTGCCGGGCTGAAGACGTTATTGAACAGCGTCGCATCCAGAGTTGTGTCGACGCCAAAGTTCACACTCGGAACGATACGAGTAAAGGCCTGCGAGAAGAGGTTGATTCTCGTAAAGTCGAATCCGAACGTCCAGGTGTGATTTCCTTTATTCCAGCTCAGAGTATCGTGAAACTGCTTGGTCGGTGCATTGCGACGTGAAGGCGCGTTCGTCACTGTGGCATTCGTAATGTTGGCTGCATTAATGCCCAGGCTCAAACCACCCTGGTTTGCGAACTGTGCGGCATTAACTTCACCAAAGAACAACACGATACCACCGTTCAGACCAAAGCGAGCTTCGTTAACGATGTTATTCGTAAGCGTTGAACGAAGAGCGGTCACGTTGGACCATCGCAGCGACGTCTGTGAGCCATGGTTTGGAAAATCAGGGAAGGCCGGGTCAACGTTGTTTAGGAAGTCGACTACGGAACCAAACACCTGGTAGTTCCAAATGTTCTCGATGTGATGCTTATTCGTGGGATTGAAATCGAAACGAACGGTCGGGAACCGTCGAGTCTGTCCGCCAGGATTGATGAAGCTAACCTGTTGACGATTCAATTCCGCCGCCGAGCCTGCTGCCACATCGAGAGGACGAACGTTCAAACCACTAACCGAACTTCTGATTTGACCCAGAAGGCTTCCTATCGTCGGATCAGGAGTTGATGGGAATGGACCACCCGCTCCCGCTGCTGCGATGTTGTAGAGATTCACGGTGCAGCGCATGAAGCCTGCAGTTGCTCCGGAAGTGGTGCAGGCCGCAGGAATCGTTGAGGCTGCTGCAACTTCATAACGGAAGATACCTGATTGTGCCTCGGGCGTCAGAAGCGTTCGAGTTCTCGCAGTTCGTTCGGGTAAGCGATACTCCTCGTAGTTAACGAAGAAGAACGCTCTATCTTTACCATTGAACAAACCTGGGATTGAGATTGGTCCACCAACTTTCCCGCCCGGTTGATTCAGCAAGATGCGGGCTTGCGGCGCTTTGTGTGTAACCGGATCAGCAACTTGGTCGCGATTGTTGAACCAGTAATTGGCGTTGAGCGCCGGATTACGGTGATACCAGTAAAGGCCACCATGATAATCGTTGGTGCCATTCTGCGTGACAAACTTGATCTGCACCGCACCTTCAGCTGAGCTTTCAGCACCCGGGCTGCTCGTTGAAACTGTAACTTCCCCGATGGCGTCCGTTCTCGGACGAATAAAAGTGAAAAATCCGTCGCTCGATTTCAGCAAGTTGTCCTGCGCATTCAATCCATCGAGTGTGATGTTGAGTGCACCCTTCGGTAGGCCATTCACCGTTGACGTCCGGGGTCGGCCTGGTGTGGCTGTTCCTGGCATTGTCAGCACGAGGTCGAGCGCGTCACGCGAAGCATTTGGTAAGTCAGTTATCTGACGGCCGATGAGAGTAGTGCCAATAGTGGCCGACTGCGCTTGCAGGAGTTCCGCGCCACCAACTACGGTCACTACTTCATTGGCGGAACCGATTTCTAACTCAACCTTTATCGTCGACGCACCACCTACGTCGACCTTGATATCTGTTACTACCGACTGCTTGAAACCAGAGGCAGTAATGGTTGCTGTATAGACGCCAGCTGAAAGCGATGGAACGCTGAATGTCCCGTCACCTGAGGTCTGGGTCGTACTCTCCTGATTTGTTGCCTGACTTTTGACTACTACCGTAGCGCCAGCGACAACTGCGCCCTTTGGATCCATAACCGTTCCGGAAATCGAACCGGTAGTGGCCCCGCCCTGACTGAAGGCTGTCAGGGAAGATAGGGCGATGATCAGCAGTACTAATAAGTACTTCTGTAAGCCATTTGTCATCACGTAATCCTCCAAAATTGTTTTTGACTTACCCAGCGAAGATGGACTCCACACTTAGTTCCCGAAGAACCGCACGTACTTCTTTGACCTTTAGATTGGATTGCCCGTCTGCTTAATCAAGCGGGCAGGTGTGCCGCCTTATCTAGGCAATTGCCGAGCCAACAGATGTTGAGGCTAAAGCCTACGAAATTTCGTGCACATCATGCAAGTAAAAGGAGACTTTCGTTTCAGTTTTCTGGATTTCTCTTCAAAATAATGGAAGTTAAAGCAGGATGCGCGGCATGTATCGGGCTCTATTTGACCACTTGAAACTGGAAGGAAAGCTCCTTGCCGCGAACGATGCTCGACAAATAGAACTCCCAAAACTTACGTAGAAAGCGAAGGCGCTCTGAACGCTGATCCAGATTGACGAGCCACTCAACACCGATTGCCCGCCAAAGGTTTGCCAGTGAGGTGTAGGTGTGCATAGGCCTGAGTTGAACGTCCGTGTAGAACGGAAAGGGTGTTCGGTCTGGTATGAAGCAGTTGAATGAATAGCTGTTGAAGTGATTACGGTGTGTGGGATCGGTGGCCCAATCGGGATTGGAATAGTGAGGCGTAACGATCTTCAACACACCACCGGGTTTTGTAATCCTGTGCAGCTCACTTACGAAGGCAATCACATCGGGCACGTGTTCAATAACATGCCGGCAAATGATCTCGTCGAACTCATCGTCTGAAAATGGATAAGGGAGAATCCCGAGATCGTGTATGACGTCAGCATGCGATTTTGGATTTGCATCGATGCCAACGGCGCCAGGGAATTTGTTCTGACCGCAACCTACGTCGAGGATTTTCTTTTGAAGAGATGTGTCGATTGGATTTTGGTGGTTATTCCTCATCGATATAGGACGTATAGGACATATAGGTCTTATCCTCTACATAGAACGCGCGGCAACTCGGCCAGGCTGATTGCGTAAACAGGTAAACCGAGATCATCGCTCACCTTCCCTAACCTTGCGCCATCGAGCATCACAGCTTCATCGCTCTTCAACATCTGCTTTGGAATCAAAACGAAGTCGCCAATGATCCCTTCACGAACTGCCAACAGATCCCCTCCCGTCAGCAAGCCAGCCACAGATACGTCACCACCGAAATAGGTATTAGCCGCTGCGACTACTGATAACGCGGTTCCAAACTTCGCGTTGAACTGTTTGATCAGAGGTTCGAGAACTGGCGCGAAGAGTTTGCCCGTAACAATGGTGCCGTGCACGTTATTCAGCTGCTCGTTCACTCGCTGCATTCGTCTTGTCAGCGAGCTGAACTCCTCTTTGAAAGACCGTACCATTCCGACACCATCTTCTATCTGCGGATAGTCGCCGTAATGAGAACGTGTCGGTATTGGTCGTCCTGCTCGTAAGTAGATCTCATCGCCGAGGAATGCGAAGTTTGTCCCTAATCGCAGTCGCAGCTCTGTCTGCATTTCACTGACCAGCTCAATTACTTCACGACAAAATTCGGGAGTCACTGCCGTTAATCGTGAGTCAGTGTTGTAGCGAGTTAGTCCAAGCGGCACTATTGCAACACTCGTAATCCTCGGATGCTGCGCTGCAAGATCGTTTATCGTCTTGACGAGCACTTCACCGTCATTGATTCCCGGACACAGAACTACTTGTGCGTGTATTTCAATTCCCGCGTCGAGCAGCCGCTGCAGTTGCGAAGAGATGTCGGCGCGCTTCTTATCGACTCCCAGCAGATACGCTCGTACGTCAAGATCAGTCGCGTGAACGGAAACGTATTGAGGCGTCAGCCGTTGTTCGATAATGCGCTGCATCTCGTCCTCAGTAATTGAGGTGAGCGTTGTGTAGTTGCCATAAAGAAAGGAGAGACGTATGTCTTCGTCCCGCACGAAAAGCGATCGACGGGCATCGTCAGGATTACCTTTACAAAAACAGAAGATGCACTCGTTGGCACACTGCCGCGGAACAATCTGCTCAAAAGTAAAACCGAAGCCTTCGCCCTCGTCACGTTCAAGTTCTACTTCCCAATCTTCACCAGACTTTTTCCTTACCTCAAGGACTAGTTCCGTTTCACCGGCTGTTTGAAAGCGAAAATCGAGATAATCGCGGACTACCCTGCCATTGACTTTAATAATGCGATCGCCTGGCTGAAGATCAATCTCAGCTCCCAGGCTGTCGGGTTCGACTTCGGTGATTTCAACGCCGCGTCTGCGAATGTTTGTGACAGCTGGCGTGACGGCAAATTCGTACATGGCGCTTTTTAAAAACCAGATTAGCAGCCACGGATGCAAACTGCGGCTGCCGGCGAACCCGTCACTATAACAGAGGCGATCCTGGTTGTTTAGTTTGGACAGAATCGCGAGGGGCCGGAACCCACCTAAGTTGAACAAATATCAGCAATTTCATTGACAATCAGGCGGGGCTTTGTTAGTTATTCAGCGCCCATCGTGGCACCCCGCTTTCAAGCAATCTTTAGTTTGATGTTGTTCTAATTTACCTGGTGGAAGAGTACAAGTCCGATGAATGACAAAGTTAAGCCTGCCCTCATCGGTGGCGTCGTGTTGGGGCTGCTGTCGGTCATCCCTCTCGTTAATCTGGGAAACGCCTGCTGCTGCCTATGGGCAATACTTGGAGGTGTGCTCGCTTCCTATTTATACGTTAAGAACTCACCTACACCCGCCTCTGTGGGCGACGGCGCGATCACTGGTGCAATGGCCGGTGCGATCGGAGCCTTGATTTCGCTCGTTATCGGTATTCCGCTCAGCATTGCGCTCGGCGGTCTGATGAGCGGACTGCTGCTCAGTCTGGTTCAGAATGTGGATCCCGGGCAGGCAGACATGATGCGCAGGCAGATGGAGGCAGGACAGACAGTCGCCGGCGCTATCGTGAACGGAATCATTTTGGCTGTGTGCCTTGTAATCTTCGCAACTCTGGGTGGCCTTGTCGGAATTCCTTTATTCGAAAAGCGCAAAGCTAACGTGATGCCACCGCCGCCACCTCCGGCAGGTGGCCCGCACGGCTCCGGAAGTTATCCCGGTTAATAGCTCAAACAACACAAACTTCTTTCTGAAATTAGTCTGCCCGATCCAGGAGAAAATCGAATGTCTCAACAATGGACTCCCCCTACATCGTCGGCTACACCCACCACTGTTCCAAACTATATGGTGCCAGCCATAATCTCGATTTTTTGCTGCTGGCCGTTGGCTATCGTCGCGATCATTTTCGCGGCGCAAGTGAATGGTAAGGTTGCGGCCGGCGACATTCAGGGTGCGACGGATGCATCCAAGAAAGCCAAACTCTTTAGCTACATCTCGATTGGCTTAGGGGCGGTTTTGATTCTTTGCTACGTGCTGTTCTTCGTTATTTTTGGTGGCATCGCCGCTTTCAGCAATCGTTAATTAATTTGGGGTCAGCATCGACCGAGAGCGATTCGAAATACTTGTTTCGCTTTAACCGCTTCCGCGATCCCTGAAATCGGACGTATCCTGATGGAGATCTCAAATGGCTAGATACTGCACTAGATGCGGCGCAATGAATGATGACGCCGCCCAGTACTGCACCAGTTGTCAGGCGCCACTCAGCTCTGTAAGCGGCAACATCGGCTACCAGCCGATGCAATCGGTTAATCCGGGTCAAATGACCGATTGGAAGCAGATGGGCGCTGACAAAAAGATCATCGCTGGGATTCTCGGAATTCTGGTTGGCGGATTTGGCGTTCACAAGTTTGTGCTCGGCTACACCACAGAAGGATTAATTCAAATCGCTATCACCTTCATCACGTGTGGCGTTGGATCCATAATCGGATTAATCGAGGGAATCATCTATCTCACAAAATCGGATGAAGACTTCGTAAGGACGTATATTCAAAACAAGAAGGGCTGGTTTTAAGCTTTAACCACGCATTTGTAGAAGGGAATAGGTCCTACCATCATCTAGGTCCTCTGATGTGCTTGTTTGGACCTCTGGCAACTCGCCGTTTACTCATCCTAACTACCTGGGTAACTATCGCGGTCGGCTCCATCTATCTCTTCATATTCGAACCTGGCAAAACCGGATTTTTTCCCGCGTGCATGTTTCGCACGCTTACTGGATTGACGTGCCCCGGCTGTGGTTCGACGCGCGCAATGCATCAACTGCTTCACGGTCACGTCATCGAAGCTTTCAAACTCAATCCGTTGCTGCTGATCGCTGGTCCGATTTTAATTTATGTGCTCATTCGTCAGACGGGTTGGGCCATACGTGGCACTGCGCCGCCGGGCAACCGGCTACCCGCACCTGTAATCTACGCCATCTTTTTTGCTCTTCTTTCCTTTTGGATATTTCGAAATACTTCGTTTTATCCTTTTGTGTCTTGATTTTTTCCGCGAGACCAAGTCACTACTATTTCCACGCTTCGAATGTATAAGATTCCACTTCTCAATAGGGGAGGTCACATGAAAGCTTTCTTCTTCTTCTTAATCGGAACTCTGTTTCTTTCTTCGCTCACCACCATGCGCTCACAAGCTACCAACGACATACCGCGACGGCCGGTGCACACGTTCTCAATAGTGGCGCGTGACCCAACGACCGGAGAACTCGGCGTAGCTGTCCAGTCACACTGGTTTTCAGTCGGATCGATTGTGGCGTGGGCCGAAGCTGGAGTTGGGGCCGTTGCTACTCAGTCGTTCGTAGATCCGAGTTACGGCAAGAATGGGCTCGATCTAATGCGCGCCGGAAAAAGCGCCCCCGCCACGCTCAAGGAATTATTGGCAAAAGATGAAGGACGCGAAGTGCGGCAAGTTGCAATGATTGATGCGCAAGGACGTGTCGATGCATTCACAGGAAAGAACGACATTCAAGCCGCCGGTCACATAGTAGGTTCAAATTTTTCTGTCCAAGCTAATCTGATGCTGAACGATAAAGTCTGGCCCGCGATGGCGCGCGCATTTGAAAACACGAAAGGTGATTTGGCAGAACGAATGCTAGCAGCGCTTGATGCTGCACAGCTAGCCGGAGGAGATATTCGGGGTAAACAATCGGCCGCACTGATTGTTGTGACCGGTAAGCCAACGGGTCAGGCATGGAAGGATCGCATCTTTGATCTCCGTGTCGATGATAGTCCGGAGCCACTAAAGGAATTGCGACGCCTCGTGCGACTGCAGCGAGCTTACAACCACATGAATGCCGGTGATCTCGCGGTCGAAAAGAAAGACAACGAAGGAGCACTAAGGGAGTACGGAGCCGCGGAAAAACTCGTGCCCGACAGCGCAGAGATGATCTACTGGCACGCTGTGGCCCTGGTTAATATGGGACGCGTTGACGAGTCGTTGCCTCTGTTTCAGAAGGTGTTTGCGATGGATCCGAACTGGCGAACACTGACGCCACGGCTGCCAAAGTCAGGTTTATTACCAGACGATCCAAAGCTCATTGATCGGATAGTGAGTATTGGCCGACGTTGAAAAAGAAAATCATTGGTCATTTGTCATTGGACATTTGTCAATTCTCATTTTTGAAACTGGCTCGCGATATTCCTCCTAAAAAGGCAACCAAATGAGAATTGATAAATGACCAATGATTAGGTCGTTCTCGATCATGGCTTCAACCAACAATATCCAACTCAAGGAGCAAGTCCGACAATTCTGGCAGGAGCATCCTTGTGGAACTAAGTTCGCGGACGCTGCTCCAGGCTCTCGTCGATTTTTTGAGCTGGTTGAGCAACACCGATATCAAAAGGAATGGCACATACCCCTGGCCGCTGACTTCGCCTCAGGCAAGGGACGACGTGTGCTGGAGATAGGCTGCGGTTTGGGAACGGACGGTGCTCAGTTTGCGAAAGCCGGCGCGGAATACACTGGCATTGATCTAACCGAAGCAGCAATCGAACTAGCGCGTAAGAGATTCAATTTATCCAGCCTCCCGGGAACGTTTCAGACCGGTGATGCAGAGAAGCTCGTCTTTCCAGACAATACGTTCGATATCGTCTATTCTCACGGCGTACTGCATCACACACCTGACATTCAATCAGCTGTTAAAGAAATCCATCGCGTGTTGCGGCCAGGCGGATGCGCAAAGGTAATGCTTTACCATCGCAATTCTTATAACTATCGAATCAACATTTCGCTGTTGCGCCGAGCGGGAGTTCATTTGCTTCGCTGGGATGCGGGCGTGAAGCTCGTGCAGTTGCTAACTTCGGAACCCGAAGAGTCGCTACGAAATCATGCAAGCCGGCTGAAAACCGACTCGTCCTATCTAAGGTCGGAAGAATTCCTGAGTCAGAATACTGACGGCGCGGGAAACCCACTGGCTCGCGTATATTCTCGTCGTGAAGCACATGAATTGTTCAAAGACTTTGCCCAGGTTGACGTGAAAACATTTTTTCTAAACAAACGTTGGGTCCCAATACTTGGAGCAGTGATGCCTCGTTCGATCGAATCTATACTGGCGTCGCGTTGGGGATGGCATCTGTGGGTTTACGCTGCGAAATAGCCCACCCTTTAGTAATTACTAAGCCGGAAACTGTTCCAGCAAATACTGGGAGGGCGGACATCCTCGTCCGCAAACGCGACGCAGTCGCGCAGAACTGTTCGCTTCACTCATGCGGACGAGGACGTCCGCGCTCCCAGTATTTGCTTGAATATTTCAACGACGGTTGCTACTAAAGGGCAGGAGCCGCTGTTTACTGACACGAGAAATTATGAAGAACCTTCTTGTAACAGGCGGCGCCGGCTTTATCGGATCGCATTTAGTCGATCGATTGCTGGCGACACGCGATTCGGTCATTACAGTCGTAGACGACTTTAATGATTTCTATGAACCGGATATCAAGCGCGCTAACGTCAGTGCCCATCTAAAAAACGAGCGCTATCGACTCATCGAGGCAGACATTCGTGATCGTAAGGCGCTCGACCGATTGTTCGCGGAACAACAGTTCGATTGTGTGGTCCACCTTGCAGCTCGCGCTGGCGTCAGACCATCACTCGCACAACCTGAACTGTACGCGGAAACAAACATCAATGGCACTTTGAATCTTCTTGAGCTCGCTCGCCACAACGGTGTCGAGCAATTTGTGTTTGGATCGTCATCATCAGTTTACGGTATCAACGCAAAGATACCTTTCAGCGAAGAAGACGCAATCCAACAACCGATCTCGCCATATGCAGCGACGAAGGCAGCCGGTGAATTGCTCTGCCATACCTATACTCACTTGTACGGGATCCGCTGCGTGTGTCTCCGCTTTTTTACTGTCTACGGAGCTCGGCAAAGACCAGACTTGGCGATTCACAAATTTGCGCGTTTGATGACCCAGCGCAAGCCCATTCCCGTTTTCGGTGATGGAACTTCAAAACGCGACTACACCTATATCGACGACATCATCGACGGCGTTGTAGCCTCAATTGATTACCACAGCAGTGAATACGAGGTCTTCAATCTAGGCGAATCGCAAACCGTTGAACTTCGTGAGCTGATTGCACTCTTGGAAAAGGCACTCGAGACAGAAGCAATAATCGAACGGCTTCCCGCTCAGCCCGGCGATGTGCCACAAACGTTCGCCGATATCAGCAAAGCCCGCCAACTGCTTGGGTACAATCCGCAAACAAAGATCGAAGAAGGTATTAAGCACTTTGTTCAGTGGTTCCGGCGCGCGATTTAAAGGGTGTTCTTTGGAGTGCGGTGACTAGTCACCGCTTTGGTCGGCGGTGACTTTGTCGCCGCAATTTTTCTGCAAGAAGGCGCGACAAAGTCGCGGACTACGAAGGCGCCGACAAGTCGGCGCACTCCAAAGGGCGATTTTGTTCTAAAATGCTCTCGGATGAAGATCTACGACGAACCAAAGGCTTCCACCCAAACTGATATGGCGGCGCTACGGACCGAGAATGTCCCACCCGAAGTCTCGGTCTTTCTGCCTGTATTCAATGAGGAACCGAATCTTCTCCCGCTTCACGCAAAACTTGATGAGGCATTAAGGGCTCTGGGTCGCTCCGCCGAGATTGTTTATGTTGACGATGGATCGACCGACGGCAGTTTGAAGATCCTGCGCGAGCTCGCAGAAGTTGATCCGCGCGTTCGGGTGGTTGGACTGCGCAGGAATTACGGACAAACGGCTGCGATGGCTGCCGGTATCGACGCAGCACGCGGTAAGGTACTGATTCCGATGGACGCGGACCTTCAGAACGATCCTGCAGACATTACTCGCCTGCTAGACAAGCTCGATGAGGGATACGACGTGGTGTCAGGGTGGCGCAAAAATCGAAAAGATAAGATGGTCACGCGAAAGATCCCATCAATGATCGCGAACCGACTGATCTCCTGGATCGGAGGAGTGCCCCTGCACGACTATGGTTGTTCATTGAAAGCTTATCGCCGGGAGTCGTTACAGGACGTTCGCTTGTACGGTGAGATGCATCGATTCATTCCAATCTACGCTTCGTGGGCAGGGGCCCGGGTCACGGAGATTCCAGTAGAGCATCATGCACGGACAATGGGTAAATCGAAGTATGGATTATCTCGCACCCTAAAAGTCGTATTTGATCTAATGACGATCAAATTCATGGCTTCATATCAAACCAAACCGATCTACGTGTTTGGTTCGTTTGGAATGTTGGCGTTCGCGATTTCGTTGCTCGCGGGATTGTATGCAGTATTCCTCAAGATCTTTCATCGAGCAGACTTCGTTCAAACGCCTCTCCCGATTCTTGCCATTGTGATGTTTGCGGTGGGAATTCAATTTGTATTGATGGGCCTGCTGGCAGAAATGCTCGTCAGGACTTACCACGAATCACAAGCAAAACCGATTTATGCCGTAAGAGAGAGAATAGGTTATGACCACTGACAGAATCAGGTCTTAGCGATGTGTGGTATTACCGGTTGGGCTAACATCGACTCATCTAACCGTCCTCCAGATGGCGCCAAAGAACTGCTGCACTCAATGTGTGAGCGGATGGTCCACCGCGGTCCTGATTCTGAAGGCCTGTTCGTGACTACTGGCGCCGCGTTAGGGATGCGCCGTCTCGCAATCATCGATCTTGTCACGGGTGAACAGCCGGTCTTTAACGAAGACAGAACCGTGGCAGTAATTCTTAACGGCGAGATCTACAACTACCGGGAGCTTCGTGCGGAACTCGAAAAACACGGCCATTCTTTCCGCAGTGCGTCGGACACCGAAGTACTTCCACACCTTTATGAGCAGTACGGCGATGACATGGTCACACATCTCAACGGCATGTTCGCTTTCGCGCTGTGGGACGAAAGACGTCGCCGTCTGCTTATTGCCCGCGATCGATTCGGCGAAAAGCCGCTTTACTGGGGAGTATTTGATAACACACTTCTTTTCGCCTCAGAACCGAAGGTACTGTTGGCCCACCCCTCTGTTAGACCTTCACTGAATCTTCAAGCACTGCGGCAGTATCTTTCGTTCGACTACATTCCGGCGCCACTTTCGATTTACGAAGGCATTAACAAATTACCGGCCGCGCACAAGCTCACCCTCGAAGACCGTAAGGTGACAGTTGACCGTTATTGGCGACTTAGTTATGCGCAGAAAGAGCCAGTCTTAAGCGAGAAAGAAGCTGCCGAACATCTGCTCGATTTGCTAGCTGATTCAGTTCGCATGCGGCTGGTTTCTGACGTTCCGCTTGGTGTGCTGCTCTCGGGCGGAATTGACTCATCAACCGTCGCTGCGCTTGCAGTGCAATCTTCATCTGACGCGGTGAAGACTTTTTCAATCTCTTTCGCCGAGGCGTCGTTCGACGAATCAAGATACGCGCGCGGTGTGGCAAAGTTTTTGGGTACTGATCATCATGAAGAACGATTAAGCGCGAATCTGGCTGCAAATCTAGTCAGCGAAATCGGTTCGTGGATGGATGAGCCGTTTAGTGATCCATCGCTAGTACCCACATACCTGTTATCACGCTTCACCCGCAAGCATGTCACAGTGGCACTCGGCGGCGATGGTGGTGATGAATTGTTCGGTGGTTACCCAATGTATGCTGGACACCGCTGGGCGGCAATTTACCAACACTTACCAGCAGTTCTACGAAATAGACTGATAGAACCGATTGTTCGTCTGCTACCAGTGAAAACGAAAAACTTATCTTTCGACTACAAAGCTCTCCGATTCGTTACGGGTGCTAACTACGACCCTGTGAGCCGTCATCATGTCTGGTTTGGCTCGTTCACACCGGAGCAACAAGAACTAGTGCTGAGCAAGAACGTGTTGGAAAAAACCGACGGCGATATTTATCGCGAAGCACGGCAGATGGCGGATGAATGCGAAGCCGTTGATGTGGTCACACGTATGCAGAGTCTTGATACAAGACTGTACCTCGCGGAAGATATCTTGACGAAAGTGGACCGCGCGAGCATGGCAGTTTCGCTTGAAGTACGGGCGCCGTTCCTCGATCCAAGAGTCGCGGAATTCGCTGCTTCATTGCCCTGCAACTATAAGCTCAGACGTCAGAAGACGAAGTACATTCTCAAACATGCTGTAGCTGGACTCGTCCCTCCGTTTGTCACGCGCCGCGGAAAGAAAGGTTTCGGTGTTCCCGTTGCCGAATGGCTAAAATTCAAGCTGCGGCCGCTTGCGAGGGATCTGTTGTCGCCCGAGAGAGTCAGGCGTGCGGGCGTCTTCGATCCCGTCTATGTAAGCCGTTTGCAGGACGAACATGAGCGGGGCATTGCAAATCATCGGAAGCTGCTTTGGACGTTACTGATGTTCGAGCTGTGGCACGAGAGCTTCATCGAAACGCCGCGAAGAATTGAAACGTCGGTGACGAGCCGATGATTGCCGATTGCCGATTGCCAATTGCCAATTGATGGTTCGCGAAGAACTCCCTTGCACCCAGGCTCCAATCCAGCTCACGATCAATCGGCAATCGGCAATCGGCAATCGGCAATTTTTGACAGTGTTTACGACCAGCTCTTTTCCTGGTGCCGCAAACATGACTTTGCCGGACATGATCCATTCGACGCATTAAATAGCCGCCTCTTTCAAGCAACTCCCTTCAACAAGTCACGCAACGCACGGCTGCTATGGACACAGCTCGTGAAAAGAGCACCGGCAGACGTACGAATACTCGCGCGCGTTCCGAAAGAACGCAATGCCAAGGCCATCGCGCTGTTCGCACTTGCCCAGCTGTCTCATCACCGCCAACTAAAGAATAGGGACACAGAATCACAAGCTCGAGGTGTTCTCGCTGAACTTATCGAAATGAAGCTCGACGGCTTTAGCGGGGCGGCCTGGGGATATAACTTTGATTGGCAGAGCCGCAAGTTTTATTCGCGCCGGAATACACCGACAATTGTTCCAACTGCATTTGCAGCCAGAGCTTTGTTGGAAGCAGCCCAACTGTTCGGCGATGATCAGTACTTTTCAATCGCGCGCAGTACGTGTCGTTTCATCCTGGATGACCTGCCGCGAGCGGCTGAGAATCAAAATGAGGTTTGCTTCAGTTACGCACCAGAGAGCAGCACCCGCATCTACAATGCGAACCTACTGGCAGCCGAAGTATTGGCTGGTGTTGGAGCGAGAACCGCAGAGCAAGAGTTCATCGATTGGGCGGTGCGAGCGGCACGCTACGTCGTAAACCGGCAGCAACCCGACGGTTCCTGGACCTACGGAGAGGATTCTTCACAATCGTGGGTTGATAATTTCCACACCGCGTTCATACTGTTCTCCTTGAAACGTATTATCGAAGCGTGCTCGGCGGGCGCGGAGTTTGAACCGGCACTGAAACGTGGATATGAATACTGGCGCGAACAGTTCTTTCTTGCGGACGGTTGGCCGAAATACTACCATGACGATCCTTATCCAGCGGACGCACATGCCGGCGCGAGTGCTATCGTTACTTTCCTGGAGCTCGCTGATCTAGATAAGAATTCAATCCAACTTGCCGACCGTGTGGCGCGATGGACCATCCAAAATCTGCGTGACAAACAAGGGTTCTTCTACTATCAGAAACGGCGTTTCTACACGGTGAAAAAGCCTTACATGCGTTGGAGTCAGGCCTGGATGCTCTACGCGCTGGCAAGATTATTGGAAATGAAATCGAAAAAACTGTGAAATGTGATCAAAGATGCCGATAGCTCCAGACGTCACTCTTGGCTTAAACGTCAAAATCCTTCAGCCTGATCTGGTAAACCTGTACGGCTGTTCGATTGGTGACGAAACAAAGATTGGAGCCTTTGTTGAAATCCAGAAGCAGGCGCGTATCGGTGCGCGGTGTAAAATCTCATCTCACAGTTTTGTCTGCGAAGGTGTGACTATTGAAGACGAGGTGTTCGTTGGTCACGGCGTAATTTTTACTAACGACATATATCCGGCAGCGACAACGCCTGAAGGAGGATTGCAGACAGAAGCCGATTGGAAAGTTATCCAGACGTTAGTCAGGCGCCGTGCTTCAATTGGGAGTAATGCAACGATAATTGCCGGAGTAACAATCGGAGAAGGCGCGCTGGTGGGTGCGGGCGCAGTCGTAACGCACGACGTTCCGGACCACGCAATCGTAGCGGGAGTCCCAGCGCGCGTAATTGGCGACACACGGAAGAGAAATTAGACATGCTGCGAGTTGGTGTTATTGGACACGGTTACTGGGGACCGAACCTGGTGCGGAATTTCATGACGTGCCCCGGCTCTTCAGTCGTTGCTGTTTCAGATCTGGTCGAAGACAGGCTTCTCCCGCTGGGTAAGGTTTACCCAAATCTGAGAACTACTACCAATTCGAACGAAATCATCAACGATCCGTCGATCGACGCGATCGTTATCGCGACGCCGGTCTCATCCCACTTCGATTTGGCAAGCGCGGCATTGCGCGCGGGTAAACACGTGCTCGTTGAAAAGCCGCTCGCCGCAAACTCTGAACAGGCAATGCAGTTGATTGACGAAGCCGCTACACGCGGGCTTGTGCTGATGGTTGATCATACGTTTGTTTACACTGACGCGGTTCGCAAAGTTCGTGAATTAATCGCGACCGGAACACTCGGAGAGATTTACTACTACGACGCTGTTCGTGTGAACCTCGGTCTCTTTCAACACGACGTCAACGTAATCTGGGATCTGGGTATTCATGATTTGTCGATCATGGACAGTGTGTTGCCAACCAAACCTGTGGCCATCTCGGCAACGGGAATCAGTCACGTGCCTGGACAGCCGGAAAATGTCGCCTACATCACACTCTTTTTTCCAGAGAGACAGATCGCCCATATTCATGTCAACTGGCTGACACCGGTTAAGGTGCGACACACGTTGATAGGCGGCAGCGAGAAGATGATCCTTTACGACGATCTTGAGCCCAGCGAAAAGTTAAAAGTGTATGACAAGGGAATCACGGTGACTCGCGGGCCGGAGGATGTTTACAAGATGCTCGTGAGCTATCGCTCAGGAGACATGTGGGCTCCGCGACTCGACAATTCGGAGGCCTTGCAAACTGAAGCGCGACATTTCATAGACTGTGTGCAGCACCAACGCCCACCAGAGACCGACGGCCTCTCGGGTCTTCGCATGGTGAAGATGATAGAAGCCGCTGAACGCTCGTTGCGGATGCGCGGTGAATTGGTGGAATTAAACTTGTAGCGTCTTTCCCGCCAATCGCTTCGCAAGCGGTACAGTGGCGGAGCGGACAACGGAACGGGGGCGAAGCGACCGATCGAAACATAATGAAGATCTGGATAGATCTTGCCAACTCTCCTCACGTTCCATTTTTCAGCTCACTACAAAAAGAATTTCTGTCGCGGGGTCATCAAGTGGAAATCACAGCCCGTGATTTTGCCGAAACCGTGGCGTTGGCCGAACAGGCCCAATTGTCAGCTGAAGTAATCGGTGGATACGGCGGACGTAAAGTTTCTGGAAAGGCCGGCAACCTACTCAGTCGTGCGTGGGATCTCGGGCGGTGGGCACGCGTTCGGAATTTTGGGCTTGCGGTTAGTCACAATTCATATTCGCAGATCGTGTCAGCGCGCATGTTGCACATTCCTTGTGTGACGTTGATGGACTACGAATACCAGCCCGCGAATCATGTGGCTTTCCGTTTCAGCAACAAGATCATCGTTCCGGACAGTTTTCCGGTAAAGCAGTTGAAGAAGTACGGCGCGCACGTCGGCAAAGTACGGCGGTATCATGGAACAAAGGAAGATGTTTATCTCGCAGACTTCCAGCCGAGCGTTGACTTTGATTCCCAACTGGCCGAATACGGCATCACTTTGACAGACGTCCTGGTAACGATGCGCCCACCGGCAAGCAATGCACTCTACCATCAGTTTGAAAACAGTCTGTTCGACGAGATGTTACAGAGGGCGCTTGCATCACCGCGGGTCAAAGTCATCTTACTGCCTAGAGATGATGCTCAACGGGGCGAGTATTCCAAACGGATTAACAAAGACCTGATAGTACCCGACCGTCCGCTGCCTGGGCCAGACTTAATCGCTGCGAGCGATCTCGTTATCAGCGCTGGTGGCACCATCAATCGCGAGGCAGCAGCACTTGGTGTTCCAGCTGCGAGCATCTACGCTGGAGAGTGGGCGGCAATAGATCAGATGTTGGTTGAGGAAGGTCGGCTAGTAAGAATCAGATCAGGGAAAGACATCGAGTCACTGAACATCGCAAAGAAATCGAGATCGAATGCGCGCAGGGCACTCAATGTTAGAGGGGAAATCGTCAAGCTGATTCTCGATGACGATGTTCGATGATTAGGTAGGCTAGGTGCAAGGTTCAACTTCAGGAAGATTGCAGGTCGGGAAGGGTAGCTTGCCCCCGCTCAAGGTGCTTTATCCGGATCCGAGAAAACACTCAACTACAGAACGCGAGCGAAGCGACCGATTGCAACTGACGGAATCGCCAATGTTAACTCAATCGGTCGCTTCGCTCCCGTTCTGTAGTTGAATCTCTCCGGACGAACTTATGGTTGCAAGCCACCCCTTCCTAACCTGCAATCTTCCTGACCTTGAATTATTCACTCGACGTTGAGTATAGAAGAACAGCCGATGGAAGCCGTACGTGCAAAACCAGCAACTGAAGCGAGCGCCGTACGAGCGCGCGCCCGTGCTCCACGATGGGTCATGCCCACGCTAAAAGTCTTGCTGGTGCTCGTCGATGCATTAGTCGCCGCGCTCTCGTTTGTCACAGCGTTTACCCTCCGTGAAGGCGTCGCTGTCTTCGATACAGCCGGTCGGATCGGCCCGGGCTGGAGCACACACTTTGCTCCGTATGCTGCGTTGTTGCCCTTCGTGATCCTGATCCGTCTCCTCAGCCTGAGCTATTGCGATCTTTATCGACTGCGAGGTGAATTCTCGTTCGTTGACGACGGCATGCGCATCCTGAAAGCCACATTGATCGGATCGCTGTTGATTGTCGCGACCGCTTTCCTCTACCGCGGAGGTTTTGCGTTTCGTGCGTTTTCATATGCACGCAGCGTATTTATCGTTGATTTTTTCGTGGCATTAGGAATGTTGCTGGTGATCCGTTTTGTCATGCGTGCAGTGCAGACGTTTGTCCGGCAGCGACATATTAATTTGATTCCAACACTCGTCGTCGGACGTGGGCCGGAAGCAGCTTTGTGCATCAAGGAAATGCGCGAGCGGCCCGCGCTCGGTTATCGCGTGATCGGTGTTATCGAAAGCAGGGGTGGAGCATACGTACGTAACAGCAGCTACGAAGGCGTGCCCGTCGTTGGCGATCTAAAAACGCTCCCCGAATCCATCCGGGATTCTGGTGCAAATGAAGTAATCATTGCTGAGCCGAACGTAAACGGTGATGAGTTGTTTGAAGTTATGATGCGGTGCGGACGACGACGCGGCGTTGAATTCCGCATAGCGCCGAGCCTGTTCAATTGTTTGCCACAAAAGACGGAGATCGATCAGATCGGTATTCTGCCGATGATCCGTCTTTTTCGTGAGCCATTGTCGAGTGGCGCACGGCTCGTCAAGCGGTCGTTTGATTTGATCGCATCAGCCCTCGCAATTCTGATCTTACTTCCAGTGTGGCTTCTGATCGCATTACTCATCAAATTGGATTCGAAGGGCCCGGTGTTTTACACGCAGGAACGCGTTGGCATGGACGGCCGGCTTTTCCTGCTCTACAAATTCCGGACAATGAAAGCTGACGCGGATCCGGAGATTCATAAAGAGTACCAGCGCGCATTTATTGAAGGGCGCGCGGAGGCGAATCTCGGCGTCGCCAATAAACCGACTTATAAATTGACTTCGGATCCTCGAGTGACAAGAGTGGGTAAATGGTTGCGTCGTACCAGTCTCGACGAGGTACCACAATTGTTGAATGTGTTGATGTCAGATATGAGCATTGTTGGACCACGACCACCGATCGCCTACGAAGTTGAGTCGTATGCGCTTTGGCATCGAAAGCGATTGGACATGAAACCCGGTTTGACAGGACTGTGGCAGGTGTCGGGTAGAAACCGTCTGCCTTTTGATGAGATGGTCCGCCTTGATCTGTTCTACATAGAGAACTGGTCACTGCTGTTGGACCTGAAGATCATATTGCGAACTGTGTTTGTCATGTTGGGAGGCGAAGGATTTTAAAAGACGGAATCATTGGTCATATATCATTTGACATTTATCATTTGTCATTTAGAACCACGTCTCCTTTGAATAGGTTTGGATAGGTTCTATTCCGTCGGAGACCTGGTTCCAAATAGCAAATGACAAATGTCAAATGATAACTGACCAATGATTTCCTTTTACCTCGCGAGTCCAGCCAGCGCCACGCCAAGCAGCATCACCTTCTTAATCCCTCGATAGAGTGGTTCGATCTCGCAATTCTCTGTCAGCGCATGTGAATCGCTACAGGGACCCGCCCCTGTTGAGATCGCTGATATACCCTGCAACAACGCAGCGCTGGCGTTGTTTGATCCTGCATTAGTAATCGGTGGATCAAATCCGAGCGCGCGATGCACCGCTTCGGCGACTTTCACCAGTTCTGAATCACGATTACCCGGAAGCACTGCTGCAGGCGAGGATGAAATAAGATCGGTCTTCACAGTCATTCCTGCGCGCTTGGCTTCCTCTTCGAGGATCACCGCAATCCTCTTTTCCAAGTCTGCTATTACGTCGTTGTTGGTCGAGCGCAGATCAACGGTGAACCATGCATCGGAAGCCTTTGCGTTCACGACTTCAGATCCACCTAGCATGCCGATGTTCAGATTGGAAGAAGGGTTTGTCGGTACCTTGAGTTCGTAGATGCGCTCGATAGCACGAGCGAGCGGAAGCGTCGCAGAGTAAGGTGGGGTGCGCGAACGAGTGTGGCCCCCGGGCCCAATGAAATGGTGGCGATACCAGTTGATGCCGATACCAGCGTAAGTGAACCCTTCGTATCCACCGTCAAGTGCAATGTAGTAGTTGACTTTATCCTTGTTCTCTTTCGTGAATGCTTTTGCACCTGACATCCCGGCTTCTTCATCGGTCGTGAAAAGAAAGATGATGTCGCCCTTGGTTTTGACCTTGGCAGTGTCTAGTGCGCGAATCGTAGCAAGCATCGCCTCGATGTTGCGCGTGTCGTCCCCAACGCCGGGTGCGTAGACACGTCCGTCATGTACGGTTGCTTTGATTTTAAGACCGGGCTGAAACACCGTATCCATATGAGAATCGATCACCACGGTAGGCCCGCCGCCCGTTCCTTTCCTGAGCGCAATCAGGTTGCCGGCTGAATCGTAACGAATGCTATTCAGCTTGTATTTGCGCAAGAGCCCTTCGATGTACTTCGCCCGCGTCTGTTCCTGTTTCGAAGGAGCGTTGATCTCGGTGATCGCAATCCACTCCTGAAGAATGCTGTCATGGCTTTTATCAACGTAGTTGCTGGCGGCCTTGATTTGGGAATCGTTGAGTATCGCTGCCACGCGATCGGTGTAGGTTGGATCAGTCTGGGCCAAGCCCCTGGTGCACGTGGCTATTAGGAAAACAAACGCTAACCCGTAAACAGATCTGTTCATCGATTTTCCTGAGTGATGGACTATAGTAGAGCGCCGCTGATTGTAATAGTTAGACGCGTTTGCACAAAAGCGGGTCGGTCCGGTAACTGAATTGGCGGCGCTACATTCAAGTCGCACAAGCTCTCTGTGCCTCCTCAGTGTTCTCTGTGTCTCTGTGGTTGGATCTAGGTTCGAAATACCACCATGGAGCACAGAGAACACAAAGGTGACACAGAGAAGAATTCAATCTGGGCCACTCTTTGGTGAAAAACGATAACCCTCCCAGACCGATCATTATTTGGCTAGAGCGTGCAATCCTGGCGTGCCTATTTCTCATCGCCGCTTTCGCACCCATTTCAATTGCCGCGACTCAAACGGCTTGGCTACTCGGCCTAACGCTTTGGGCGCTTCGATTTCTTTTCTTTCCGCGCCCACAACTTTATCGCTCGCCTATCGATTACGCACTACTTGGGTTTTTCATATTGAGCGGCATCTCCGGAGTCTTTTCCTACAACCCCGTAATGTCTATTGGAAAGATGCGCGCAGCGAGCTTGTTCACGATCGCCTATCTCGTCAGTCAGAACGTAAGGTCGATTCGGATTGTTAGACTGCTTGCGATTACGTTGATCGCCTCATGCCTCTTGACCGCCGTTGTAACTGTCGGGCGATTCGCCATCGGTAAAGGTGTTAAAGTCTATGGTGTTAAGCCTGACAGTCCGCTGTCTCAAGCAGTTTTCCGCACTCGCACAATCAAGCAACCAACTCCGATTATCGACGGCGATACGATCTGGGAAGTCGACGGACAAAGCGTCAATGATCCAGAACAACTTGCGGTCGCGCTGTCGGCTTCACCAACCGCACAGATTGCGAACGTCAAAATCTATAGGGTTGAGTGGACACCTGGCCTGGAAGTTCCCCGAGGTCATCTGCTTCAGGAATCCAATGCAATTGGTCAATTAGGAATCTCTGGATGGTCACGCGGGCGTGACTGGCGAGCTACAGGATTCTATGGTCACTGGGTGACATATGCAGAAGCACTGCAACTGATTGCTTCCCTTGCTTTGGGCTTGTTTCTCTCCGTGCCAATAAAGCGAAGTTCAGCTGCACTCTTTTTTCTTTTTTCAGAGGCGACCATCATAGTCGCACTCGGGCTGACAGTGACGAGAGCTTCATGGATCGGGTTCGCTACTTCCGCCATCCTGATGCTTGCGATATCAGCATCCCGTCGCACTCGCATCGTTGCCGGAGCTATAGCTATTCCGCTTGTGCTTGCCGGAGTTTTCGTACTTCAGCAAAAACGAAGTATTGGCTTCTTCGATAGCAAGGATCAGTCGACGACTTGGCGCGAAACTGTTTGGCGCGAAGGATTCAATTTACTCGTCAGTAGTCCGCGTCACCTTCTTGTTGGCGTGGGTGTCGATTCGATCAAAGGTCATTGGCGTGAATGGGGACTGTTTGACCACGGTCGGCTGCCGGTGGGACATATGCATTCCAATCTTCTGCAGATAGCGGTTGAGCGCGGAGTGCCGGCGTTGGTGGTTTGGTTGATCCTGCTTGGCGTGTACGGTCGGATGCTCTGGAAGACATTGCGCGCTAATGGTTCGGAGCAGAATTGGGTTGAGCGCGGGATCGCTCTCGGAGCGCTGGGTGGATTGGTAGGCTTTTTCATTAGCGGGATCGTTCATTACAACTGGGGTGATTCTGAGGTGGTGATGATTCTGTATTTCATCATGGGATTAAGTCTGGTGGTCCATCGGCATTCAGATAGGCAAATGCAAGAGGAAGGTTGGTTGACGCGCGGTATTCGTGGTTAGCCAAGCTGAACCATCGGGCCGCTTGCCACTTCCAAACTGCGCGATTTTTCAGCTATAAACTTTTCTCGTTTGGCGGCCGTATTAGATACGGAATTGACTATAACACCCGCGTTGTTACCCAAATCACCCACTGAATTCCGGAGAGCTAACATGATTAACGTGAAGCAATTGTCTCGTCTACTTCTAACACTACTTTTGGCATTTGTGGTGGTAGCGGCTCCTCTCGCGAGACCGATCGCCACCCAGCAGGCCAAAACCACCCAAGCAACAGTCGCCTCAACCCAGAATTACACCGAGGCGCTTGCGGCGATTGAGAGCTCCATTGATGCGCGAAGAAAGGAATTAGGAGTTCCTGGAGCGTCGCTGGTGATCGTGAAAGACGACAAGATCATTTACATGAAGGGGCTTGGGTTGAAAGACATCGAGCGAAAGCTTCCCGTCACTCCAGACACTTTGTTCGCAATCGGCTCAGCATCGAAAGCCTTTACCGCAATGGCTGCTGTCATTAGTGCCGATGAAGGCCGGATGTCGTTGGATGATTCGCCGAAAAAGTTTCTACCTTACTTCACACTTCGCGATTCAGAAGCGGCCGCAAAAATCACCATCCGCGATCTGCTTTCGCACAGGTCTGGCCTCAACCGAACGGATCTGGCAATGGTCACAGGCAAGCTCAATCGTGAAGAGTTAATCAGAGTCGCAGGACAGGCGAAGCCCACGACCAAACTCGGCGAAAAATTTCAGTACCAGAACGTGATGTACGCCGCTGCCGGCGAAGCAGTTGCGCGTTCGCAAAACTCAACTTGGGATCGCGTCATCGCTACGAAACTATTTAAACCACTGGGAATGAAATCCAGTGATACCACAGCAGCGGACATGCAAAAGTCGCGAGATTATTCATTCGGCTACGACTACAACGCTGTGACAAAAGTGACGCGACAGTTACCTCAAAGAGAGATTCCCGCCGCGGCTCCTGCGGGTGCGATCAATTCAAATGCGCGCGACATGGCCCAATGGGTGCGATTTATGCTAGCGGGGGGCGTGATTGACGGAAAGCGAATAGTGTCTGAGAAAGGATTCAACGAAACCATCACGAAGCAGATGAATGTCGGCGGAACTGTCGACTACGGCCTCGGCTGGTTTCTCCGGCAATGGAACGGCCATAAGGTCGTCGAACACGGAGGCAACATTGATGGCTTTAACGCTCAAGTAGCGATGATGCCAGATCAAAAACTTGGCTTCGTCCTGTTGACTAATGTCACTGGTTCGCCGCTCGGCAGTTACACGATGAATACGGTTTGGAAGAACCTGGTCGGTGAACCTAAATCAGATGCGACGGCAAGTGGTCCTGCCAGCGATCCAAAAACTGAGGTTGGCACCTATCAGCTCACTGCGGCGAACGTCAACTTCGAAGTCACGCTCAAAGACGGAACACTAACTCTGACGGTTCCCGGCCAACCACCTTACCCACTACAAAATCTTGGCGGCCGTCGTTATAAACTCGCGGAGCCAGCCCCACCCGGATTCTTTGCGACATTCCGCCCAGAGAAAGATAAAGAGTCAGAAACCGAACTGTTCCTCGAACAACCCCAGGGGAATATCGTTCTTCGCAAAGTCGCTTCGGCCGCCTCGAGTGCCGCCGCTCCAGCAACGGATGCAGGACCACTGAGCAGTTTGATCGGTTCTTATCAGGCTGAAGGATCAAGCCAAGTCGTTGAGATTGCTTTGAAAGATGGCAAGGTTTCCCTCGTTGTGCCTGGACAGCCTCCTTACCCGCTCACCGAAAGCGAGAAAAACAAACTGAGGAGCCCGGGTCTACCTGAAGCCTACTGGGTCGATGTTAACCGCGACGACAAAGGCGATGTCTCCGGGATTGTGATAAATCAACCAGAAGGGCGTTTCACCTTCCGTCGTGTGCGCTCAGAAGGAAACAGCTTGATCGCGGCGGACGAGCTTATGACGAAAATGATCGCAGCCTGCGGTGGCGAGGAAAATCTGCGCAAACATAAGTCGTCGGTGACGACTGTGGAGATCGACCTGGAAAACCAAGGTGTGCAAGGTGAAGGATTAATCAAGGCGAAGGCTCCGAATATGGCAGCCAGTGAGATGACGATCATTGCGCTAAGCAAAAAGATTGGATCGATCTTGAGTTACTTTGACGGCAACGCTGGCGGCGAGGTGATGAGCTTCGCTCCGGAAGAGATTTATTCAGGCAAGCGTCTCGAGGACATCAAGATTGGCGCCGATTTTTATGACGTGCTGGACTGGAAGAAAAACTATCCGACGATCGCTGTGAAACGAATTGCGAAAGTTGGCAACGAGGACGCGTATGTTGTCGAGAAGCGAAGCGAGAAGGGTTCGCCCGTAACTGACTATGTCTCAACCAAAACTTTCCTTCTTTTGAAACGTGAAAGTGTTATTCATAGCGACACTACGGGAGTCGATATTCCGCAGAGCGAGATCTTTAGTGACTACAGACAGGTCGATGGTGTGATGGTTCCGTTCAAATCGGTGTCGAGCAACATCGCGAACGGAGATATCGTGACGCGAGTCAAAGATATTAAGTTTGACGTCGATATTCCTGACAGCGCTTTTACTAAGCCTGCAAAGATATCGATGAACTAACCGAGAGAACATCCGGCCGCAGATTTTCGCAGAGTCACACAGATATCTGCGTGAATCTGCGGCTAATTCTTATGGCGTTTTTTGGCGAGTCGTTGCTTGAACTCCCGCTCGCCTCCTGATTCGCCTTTCACCTTCACGTTCATCGCCGGAAGAGATGGCGAATTCGTCATCGGCTTTGAAGAGTCAGTGGAAATGTGCTGAGACGATTTGTCCGCGAACATCTTGTTTGCGCTCTGCCTCCGACCTCGTAATGCAGGCGTGTCGTCCATCTCCTCGCGATTCTGATCGTGCTGACCGGCAAAACCCATTTGTTGACCGCGGGGCTTTTTCGGCGTCCCAACCTTGTGCTGATCCTTGTTAGTGTCCATCGATTTACCTCCTCGAATGTCAAACGCTAGCCCAGGAATAACACAATAGTTTGTCCACTCTCTTCGTTATACCCCTGCAAAACGACGAAAGCGTTCTAAAGTAACGGAGGAGCCCTGTTCTTGAAAAAATCAAGGCATTCCTGTTGTTTTTTGCTTCCTTGGGTTGCGCGGCTGGGAAGCGGTCTCTATAATGCCGCCCACCTAAAAGCGCCCTGACCCGGCAGGCAGGCGCCCAAAAACGCGAAAATCCGGATGGCCACACCTATACGATGGAAGCAGCGCGGTCGTGTCGCGCCCTATGCCGGCTCGAACCGACCGGTGACTCCGTTGCGCGCCTTGGCAGTAAATCTGACTCACGCCGCTCGAGCCGCTTTGACCGAGCCTTACATGCTCACGGTCGAGCATCAGCCAATCCATTTAGCAAAACTGCCTGGAGAGTTTGATGGTTTTCGCATCGTGCACCTATCCGACGTTCACCATGGCCCATTTTCCAGCCAAGAACAGATTGAACGGGCAGTGCAAACGGCCAATCGCTTGAAGCCCGACATAGTCGCGCTCACCGGTGACTACATCTCGAAGGAAAGACAATATGCACCGGCTTGCGCAGAAATGCTGGCCAAATTGCGGGCCCGTTATGGTGTGTATGCAGTTTTGGGTAACCATGATCACTGGACTGACGCTAAATTGATCACCGATCTTTTCCGAGCCGAAGGTATCACGGTCCTGATTAATGAAGGGCTGCGCTTTGAGCACAAGGGTGCTGCATTTTGGCTGGCTGGCGTTGACGACACGATGGTTGGACTCGAAGATATTTCGCTCGCGCTCGCGGGATCGAGTCGACACGAAATGAAGTTGCTGCTCGCTCATAACCCGATAATTTTGCGGCGCGCAGCGCGCGCTGGTATTGACCTCGTACTAAGCGGTCACACGCACGGCGGTCAGGTTGCTTGGCGCTCAGAGCGAAGTCCTTCCGGTCGGCCACGTCGCCGGCTTCTCAAGGGACTGGGGCACCAGGGAAACACGCAAATTTACGTCACGCGCGGCTTAGGTACGGTGATCCTGCCGATCAGGTACGGGTGTCCACCAGAAGTCTCGTTGCTAGAATTGCGCTGCATGTAGAACAGGCATTCTTGCCTGTTTTTCTTGCCGGTTTTCAACGGATGACAGACTGAAAGTCTGTCCCACTCGATGTCCTCGCGGATAATTACCGTCCCCAATGTTCTGACCGTCTTCCGGATGGTATTGATTCCCGTTTTCGTTTCCCTGCTCTTCTATCAACGGTTTGTCCTCGCTCTGGGGGTTTTTGTCATCGCCGGCTTAACTGATGGGCTCGACGGCCTCCTCGCTCGGCGGTTTGACCAAAAATCACAGCTCGGCACCATCCTCGATCCGATTGCTGACAAGCTAATGCTTGTGACCGCGTTCATTGTGCTATCAATGCGGAGCGTTTACCCGCAGCCTGTTCCAAACCATTTGCCCGTGCCATTTTGGGTAACGGTTGCCGTGATTAGCCGAGACGTTTTCATCCTTGTGGGTGCGGCCGCCATCAACATCGTTACCGGCTTCCGCCGTTTCCGTCCCTCCTGGCTGGGAAAGATAAATACGACCGTACAGATCGTGAGTATTGGCGTGATCATGCTGGCAGCAAGCGTCCCCTACGGAGCTGGGTATTACCTGCCGACCCTCTATGTGACGATTTTCGCTTTTGCCGTCCTCTCAGGCGCCCACTACGTGTTTTTCGTCTCCCGCCTCCTCAACGAAGAACGCCGCTAACCCCTGCCAAGCCAACAAAGAAAGGGTTGAGCCCCACAGGCAACCAAAAGTTGACAACGATACACTCAGGTATTATATTGAGCGGGCGTTCAACTATCCTGTTCGATAAGCTTTAGCTTGTCGGTTGAAAAACTTAGTTGGCGGGAGTAGAACGCGAGCACAGATCGACAATCTAGAGTTTATAGAGCACAGACAGGATTCTTGGAGAGTGAAGAAATGAGCAAGATTATTGGAATTGATTTAGGTACCACAAACTCCGTTGTGGCCGTTATGGAAGGCGGAGAGCCAACCGTAATCACTAATTCAGAAGGTGGACGTACGACCCCGTCGGTCGTCGCGTTTACGAAAGACGGTAGCCGCCTGGTCGGTCAAGTCGCAAAGCGGCAGGCGGTCACTAATCCGGAGAATACAGTTTATTCGATTAAGCGATTTATGGGACGTCGCTATAACGAAGTGACTGAAGAAATTAAACAGGTTCCATACAAGGTTCAGGGCGCCGGCAGCGGCGACGTGCGAATTGTAGCGGGGGGCAAGGAGTGGAGCCCGCCGGAGATCTCGGCGATCATTTTGCAGAAAATGAAGCAGTCGGCTGAAGACTATCTCGGTCAAAAAGTTGATAAGGCAGTGATCACGGTACCGGCTTACTTCAACGATTCGCAGCGCCAGGCTACGAAGGACGCTGGCAAGATTGCCGGTCTTGAAGTGATGCGCATCGTCAACGAGCCGACTGCCGCAGCTCTCGCCTATGGACTCGACAAGAAGAAAGACGAAACCATCGCCGTTTTCGACTTTGGTGGTGGCACATTCGATATCTCAATCCTTGAAGTCGGCGAGGGCGTCGTTGAGGTTAAGTCGACGAACGGCGACACGCATCTCGGCGGTGATGATATTGACGAGCGTTTGATTGAATGGATTATCGATGAGTTCAAGAAGGATCAGGGCATCGATCTTTCAAACGACAAGATGGCCCTGCAACGTCTGAAGGAAGCAGCCGAGAAAGCGAAGATCGAGCTGTCGAGCACGATGGAAACGGAGATCAATCTACCGTTCGTGACTGCGGACCAGTCGGGTCCCAAGCACTTGGCGATGAAGTTGACGCGCGCTCGCTTTGAGCAACTCGTTGATCCCATTCTGCAGCGGCTTAAAGGGCCCGTTGAGCAGGCACTGAAGGACGCCGGCGTCGACGCGAAGAAGATTGATGAAGTGGTTCTCGTCGGTGGTTCCACACGCATCCCGAAAGTTCAGGAAATCGTCAAAGGGATTTTTGGTAAGGAGCCGAACAAGAGCGTTAATCCTGACGAAGTCGTAGCAATCGGCGCCGCGGTACAGGCGGGTGTGCTTTCAGGCGAGAAGACAGACATTCTGCTTCTCGACGTAACGCCCTTGAGTCTTGGAATCGAAACGCTCGGCGGTGTGTTTACGAAGCTCATCGAGCGTAACACAACGATCCCGACGCGAAAGTCGGAGATCTTCTCCACGGCTTCCGATAATCAAACGTCAGTCGAGGTTCATGTGTTACAGGGTGAGCGGCCGATGGCCAGTGACAACCGGACGCTCGGCAAGTTCCATCTCGTTGGTATTCCACCCGCACCGCGCGGCATGCCGCAGGTGGAAGTCACGTTTGACATCGATGCTAACGGTATCGTGAACGTCTCAGCGAAGGACATGGGTACTGGTCGCGAGCAGAAAATCACCATTACTGCCTCGTCCGGACTATCTAAGGACGAAATCGACCGCATGATGCGCGATGCTGAGTCGCATTCAGCGGAAGACACTCACAAGCGAGAAGAGATAGAGGCTCGCAACCGTTTGGATGGACTTGTCTACCAGATGGAGAAGACGCTGAACGAGAATCGTGACAAAGTTGGTGCTGTAGCCAGCGACGTTGAATCGGCCATTGCTGATGCCAAGAAAGCATTGCAGGAAGGCGGCGTTGAAACTCTCAACAATGCTTTCAACCAATTGCAGAGTGCGTCACACAAACTGGCTGAGGCTCTGTACCAACAGACGGGCGCTGCTGGGTCAGAAAGCAGCACTGATCAAGCATCAGCGGCAGGGGCCTCCTCTGCGGGCAGCACTGGAGGAGAAGATAACGTGATCGACGCGGAGTATGTAGACGTAGACGAAAACAAATAACGGCATTGCCGATTGTAGGCATTGCCGAGTTCATGCCGATTGCCGATTGGTTGCTGATGCTAGTTGCGTGTAGTTTTGCGCGAGATAGTAAAGACAATCAATCGGCAATTGGCAATTGGAAATCGGAAATCGGCAATGATCCCAATCGGCAATCGGCAATAATGAGCGGTGGCTAAGCAAGACTACTACGAAATACTGGGCGTCAAGCGCGACGCTAAGCCGGAAGAAATCAAGAAGGCTTACCGGCGACTCGCACGGAAGTATCATCCGGACGTAAATCCGGGGGATAAAGCTGCTGAGGAACGATTCAAGCTGACTTCTGAGGCGCACGACGTTCTATCTGATCCTAAGAAGCGAAGCGTGTACGATCGCTTCGGTCAGTATTCGGATAATCTTGCGGATGCTGCTTCAAGAGGTGCGGGACCTTCAACGGGACGTTCTGCACCCGGCTTTGATTTCACAGGATTCGATTGGGGTGGCGGCTCAAGCGGAAGCAGTGGAAGCAGCTTCCGCGATATCTTCGCCGATTTATTCGGCGGTGGAGCAGCTAAAGAGAAGGAACCACCACGTCCGCAGCCACAGCGTGGAGCGGATATCGAAATGCCTCTCTCTGTTTCGTTTGAAGAAGCTATCAAGGGTCTGACGACAAACCTGACTGTCAATCGATCAGAACAGTGTTCGAGATGCAATGGAGCTGGCGACATGGGCGGACCACCGATCGTTTGTCCGACATGTAAGGGCTCGGGGCAAGTGCAGCGTGCGGGGGGCCGCTTGCGCTTCGCTCAGGAGTGCCCTGACTGCGGTGGCTCTGGCCGTCGACGTCCACCCTGTTCGCTCTGCAAAGGCAAGGGCACGGTTCCAAAAACTGAGAACGTGAAGGTACGCATTCCTGCGGGGGTCGAAACTGGCTCGCGAGTGAGAATTCCAGGGAAAGGCGAGGGCGGTAGGCTAGGTGCTCCACCGGGCGATTTGCATATCATCACCAACGTCGGTACCCATAAGTACTTCACACGCAAAGGCGACAATATCTATGTCACAGTTCCGATTACAGTGCCTGAGGCGGCGTTAGGCGCTAAGATCGAAGTACCAACGGTTGACGGGAAAACACAACTGCGTATTCCTCCAGGGACGCAGTCGGGCCAGAAGTTTCGTTTGCGGGACCGCGGTGCTCCGTCATTGAGAAACCCGGGTGCGAAGGGACATCAGTTTGTAGAAGTGCAAGTGACTTTGCCGAAGGTTATTTCGGAAGAGACGAAAGAGTTGCTGCGGGAGTATTCGAAGTTGAATAGTGGGAATCCGAGGGTGGAGATGGGGCTTGAGTGATTGCCAATTGCCGATTGAATTGGCACTGTTGAGGATCGTCACCGGTAATTGGCAATTGGCAATCGGCAATACGTTATGACCCGGAAACCAAAAACCTACACCATCAGCGCGGTCGCGGATCAGTACGGCATCCATCCGCAGACGCTGCGTCTTTACGAGCGAGAAGGACTGTTGAAGCCGTCGCGTTCGGAAGGCAATACGCGACTGTACACTGATCCAGATCTTGAGCGGCTCGAACTGATTCTTTCACTAACGCGCGATCTCGGCGTAAACCTAGCAGGCGTCGAAATCATTCTGAACATGCGCGAAAAGATGGATGCGATGCAGCATGAGTTCGAACGGTTCTTCCAGTATCTCCAGACGCATGCGGAAGAGCTCACAAACTTTGACGCTCCTGAAGGTACGGATGCGCTCGTCCCACTGAGTCGCGCAGCTGCCCTGCGTCGCCGCGCCCGCGGTTAAGAAGTCCCATCCACAGACTACGCAGATTACATTACTTTTCATTTCAGATCCGCGTGCACCTGCGTTTATCTGCGGCTAATAAACTGTTGTCACGTCTGGGCGAAAGTGCTAGAGTGCCGCCCCTCATAAACCAGTAGCGTTTGCGGTAGCAAGCGACAAACACTCAATTCGAAGCGCCCACCGCTTCAACTTGGCGGCAACCTCACGCGTTCCGCCGCAGGAGTCTCACAATGAAATCCTCACGAACTCGCACATTTCTTTTCAGCCTTTCAGTGGCTTTCACAATCGCAGTTAGTCAACCATTGTGTGGGCAGGATCTTGATAACGTAACGATTTTTGGCGTTGTCACTGATGAGCAAAACGCAGTTGTAGTCGGCGCCGAAGTCAATGCCACGCTCACAAAAACTTCCGGCTCCCGACGAACCACTACAGATAGTTCGGGCCGCTTCCGACTTATCCAACTTGAGCCTGGAACTTATCGGATCGCGATCTCATCGGCAGGATTCTCCACTCACGAGATCAAAGGCATCGCCACCGTTTCCGGTCAGAACGTGAAGATCGACGTTTCGTTGAAACTCGCGACGGTGGTAGTTGAACCTGTCGTTATAAGTACGACCGGCGAAAGTGCACTCGATCCGAAACGAACAGTTGTTGGCGGCACACTTACAACGCGTGATACGCAATCGCTCCCGCTCGCGAGTCGTTCAGTACTCGACTTGATCTTTATTCTTCCCGGAACTAGTGAAGAACCACTCTCCACAAGAGATCTTGCCGAAGATCGAAACACCAGCCCCGCACAAACACCCGAAGAATCGGGCACTTTCTCTTTGGCCGGGGCTCCAGCCTATTCGAACAACATCACAATCGATGGGCTGGATAACAACGATGACCGCGCCGCACGAGAACGGATACAACCGTCGTTGGAAGCGGTGGAAGAAGTTCAGGTGATTGCGAACCAATTCTCGGCAGAATATGGTCGCGCTTCAGGTGGAAGAGTGAATCTGCGGACGCGCAGTGGTTCAACAAATCTTCGCGGCAGCGCCCTATATTTCTTTCGCGACGAGGCGCTGAACGCGAACAGCTTCAGGAATAACTCACTTAGTTTGAAGCGCCTTCCGTTGCAAGAACACCTTGCAGCTTTTACGCTCAGTGGGCCAGCCAAAATAACTGGAACAGTCTTCTTTCTCGCTTACGAATCAAGCAAGACTCTCGACAGCACTCTCATTGACACGCTGCTTCCAACAATCCAAAACAACCGATTCCCATTACCACAACCAACGGCATCACGACGACTTGAGAATGCGAAACCTCCCGCGCTTGCAACCGAAGTCGCTCCGTTCATTTTGCCAATCAGTACACCACTTAAGAACACGACGTTCAGCGGCCGTTTGGATCATCAATTCAACGAGGGACATAACGCGTCGGCTGTTTATCTCGGCGGCCGGTTGTTCAATCTTCGGCAGTTCGGTGGCGGAAACCGCTTATTCGATGCGCTGCAAGCGAAGCGTCGGGACTCACATTCGTTTTCCGTTTCTGATACCTATGTTGCGTCGCCAAAGACTGTGAATGAACTGAGACTGCAGTTTTCGACACTGCGCCCGTCGTTCGACGCACGAGGCGGGTCACAATCTCCGGTCGTGCTGATCACTGTGAATGACTCACTCGCAGCTGACGATGGCGCCCGGTTCTCCGGGACGGTAGTCGCGGGTTCCTCGACTGCCGGAGGCACAGATCGCCGTGAAGATCGTTTGCAACTGCAGGAGGTTGCGTCATTGGTGGCATCAGCTCACTTGCTGAAATTTGGGATAGATGTTCACAGGCTTCGCTCAACTTTCACCGACCTGTCGGATTTATCCGGAACATTTAGCTTCGCCAGCGCAGGTGATTTTGTTGCCAGCACGCCTACGCGTTTTAGGCAGAAGTTCGACACCACGTCGACACAGGAGAACACTTACATCGGCTTCTTCATTCAGGATGAATGGCAAGTTCGCCCAAAGCTACTCTTCAGCTATGGGTTGCGATACGAACGGGAAACAATTCTTCGAGATCGAAACAACTTTGGGCCGCGCGTGGCTCTCGCCTACAACCCATTGCAATCAGGCAGACTCGTTCTGCGTCTCGGTAGTGGGATCTTCTACAACCGAGCGTTGCTTCGAACCATCGACGACTTCACGCTGGGCCGGAGGCAACTTTCGTTCGATACCAACACGCTCGTGGATCCGCTAACACAGAAGCTGATGACACCAGCACAACGGCGCAACTTCATTGCTGCAAACATTCGATTTCCCGAGGTGCTGACCGCAACATCAGACCTTGTAAGAAACTTCGGCACACTCAATACAGACTTCTCGCGTCAATTAGATCCTCATCTCGTAATGCCTTCCAGTTACCAGGCGAATGGCGGCGCCGAATTCGACCTGGGTCATGGCTATTCGATCGAAGGCAACTACACATTTAATCGTGGCGTGCACCTGTGGCGTGAGATGAACGTGAACGCTCCTTTATTGCCGGTGCCGTACCGCGACTTTTCTGCGTACCTTGCTTCGCGCGATTTCGCAAACTTCCGAGGCGCAAATGGAGACCGACCTCTGCACGATACTAGTAGTGCCGGTGAACTAGTGCGTTTTGTTTACGGTGACGCAAACACACCCTCAGTCGCACGATTGATGGAGTTTGGTGTGCCAATCTCAATCATTAATCTCCGCAGTATCAGCTCAACGACAGCCTTAGAAGTCGCGTTAACAGCATTGAATGATTTGCGCCCTGACCCGTCGCGAACCGAAGTAGAACAATTGATTTCCGCAGGCAATAGCTTTTACCGCGGATTGACGTTGGAAGGACGGAAGCGATTCTTGAGTGGTGAACGGTTCGGGTTTGCTTTCCGGGCCGGCTATACCTGGTCCAGCCTGATTGATGATGGAATAGTAAACACTTCCGATGCACTTCGTCCTGGAGATTTTCACGCTGAGCGATCACGCAGTTTGCAGGAACGGCGACATCGCTTTGTGCTTTCCGGTACGTTCAATTCTCCTGCGTTTATTGGTGCCTTCCAAATTTCGCCAGTGCTGAGACTGGCTTCTGGAGCACCCTTTAATATTTCGCTTGGTGGAACTGATCGGAATTTGGATGACGTAGGAAATGATCGACCAAATTTTACCGGGGACGTCAGATCGCTTCGATGGCGTGCACCGGGCGAAACAGTTGACCCTCACCTGCTCGATCAATTCTCGTTACCGGCTATCGGCCAGTCAGGCAATCTACCGCGAAATGCGGGACGCGGACCGGGCCTGTTTGTCTTTGACCTAAATTTGAGTCGTGAGTTTCACATCACCGAGCGAGTTAGGCTCCGGCCACTGATCGAGTTCGACAATGTGTTGAATAAGACGGTTTTCAGCTTTGGAGCTGAGTTCATCAACTTCGACGCCCTCGGCCCAAGCTCGTCAGCAGAGCAGAGACAGACGTTTATTGATTCGTTTCTAGTAGCAACGCGCACAATGCGACCGCGTCAAATCCGAGTCGGCGTCCGCTTAGAGTTCTAAGTGGGGAGTCTGTTAAGAGATCCAGGAATGCGAGAGGTTGAGCGTTGGCTGAGTTAGGCAGCGCGCGCCGGAGAAAAAACTGCGTTTTTCGGCGAGTCATTCAACGCGTTCTCTTTGCTGTTTCCGTTTCGGGTCTTCTCTTCGCGTCTTTCCAATTCGGTTCTTTCACACCGTTGACGTGAGCGTTCTATTCGTCTTTTCATCCATCGGTTCATTGGGGTGTACCTTCCGATCTGCTTCGATTCCCTGGCGGCCCTCAACGTTTACTGCCGCCACATCCCTCTGTTCGCAGCTTTCGTGCCAGCGCCTTTACTTCCTTAAACGCCGCCCGCCGCGTTCCAGTTCGATTTGATTGCCTACCTGTAACGCGCAATCAGATGGCGAAAAGGACCACGTTTCAGGCTATTTACACGCCGAGGACAGGAATTTTCGTCCTAGCCGGCCTAATCGTCGCCAAAAAGGAGCGCTTGAACGGCTCGCGCAAAGTTTTTACGACACCCGATATCGTTAGGTTATGACTCGAAATGGAGTCAATTTCGGCCAAGAACTGCTGTGATAAACTGCCTCGACCGAGGTCGGAGATTCCAATGCCCGTTTCCGATTCCCAAAGCGACCACGTAAGTGACGTCGATGCTGCGTTGCTCGATGCCGAACTGTTTCTGAAATACAAATCAGTCGATCGAGCAATCAGCCGGCTCCGAACTGCGCTTGAGCACAACTCACGATCAATCCCGCTTCGTGAACGACTGCGTGAAATCTGCGCCAGTAACAAGCAAAATCCTGAGGCGGCACGACAGTGTCTTGCGCTCGCCAGCTTGTACATCGAGCGGGAGGATTTTGATTCAGCCCACGACCGACTCCTTGAAGCGAAGAGGCTTGACCAACGGATCAACATTGCTTCGGGATTAGAGGCAATCCGGCGTGCGCGACGTCCCGATCTGAAGCCAGAACCGGCGCCGGAGGCCTCGTTCAGTCAGAAGCATTTCACGCTCGCCGGTGATCTCAGTGCTGTCAGCGTATTCGATGCGATTCAGGTGCTGGAGAATGCGCGGCTGACAGGAACGTTGCAACTAAGTGGACAGACTCATGAAGGTCAGGTTTTCTTCAATGATGGACGCATAGTTAATGCGGAGAGTGCCGGAGATTCCGGCGAGACTGGCTTTCGTCGTGTGGTCGAGATCACCAGCGGCACCTTCGAGTTTCAAAAATCCCAACAACGGTTTCCCGTAAAGATTCAGGCGCCAAGCAATACCAACCTCATCCTCGACACTCTGCGATTGCTCGACGAAGAAAAACAGTAAACACAAAAGACTATCCACAGATTGCGCAGATTACACAGATTAGACCAAAAAAGGCAGTTGACCGGTTTAGCATGCCCCCTCAACGTAACTGCGTAGTCCCTAATCTGTGTAATCTGCGTAATCTGTGGATGCTCTTTTCGCGACATTAATCGATCAGCACGCGCGTGTTCAATGCTTCGGCTTTTTCGATCGCGGTGAGTAGTCGTAAGAATTGCAGGTAGTTCCGGCTGCGCGATCGCAAACGCGCAATCTCCGACTGACCCAAATCACTCCTGAGAATCAGATCAAGAAAATCGTAGTAGTCGCCCGTGGCCTGGAATGGGAATTCGCGAGTGTAAGTGGTCTGATCATTGTCGTCAGACCTAAACCCAGCCAATAAGTCGAAGATGTTGTCAGTTGTCAGACGCGCCGCATCTCGGGTGAGACTGATTGGCACGCGCAGCTCGAAGAAGCGAAGACCTTCCGGAGTAATAACTCGCCGAAGTTCTTTCGTCGCTTCGCCGTCGAACGGTGATTCTGGATCGACCAGAATCCGAAGCAGGCGCGGCTGATCTTCCTTATCAAGGGTATCGAGGGAGAGTTGAATTCTATCGGCAAGAAATTTCTCAAACTGTGCCTCAATCGGATAGTTGATCCTGCCCAGACATCCTACTGATTCACCTTCGCCCGCAGCATCCCGAGGCAACGAAGCGGGGCAGCGAGTGCAAATCGTAGTTGCGCGTTGCATCCGTTCGACTTCTTCACGAGCATTCTCTACCCATCGAAGTTTGTCCTCCGATGGGACGCTTGCATCGCCGGTAGTTAATCGTGCATGCAAACTGCTCAATCGACCCCAATCCCGCAAATGCTTTTCGGAATATTCAGCGCGCAATGGACAGGCGTATTGGATCGTGAATTCTAACGACATAAACGATGCAAAGCGGTAAGAGGGAAGTGCCCTCTTGACGTAGCTCTTAGCTCTTAGACGAGTAACACAAGGATCGAGGCGGAGCAAGCGCGGTCATCACCCACGACCTTAAATTCGTTTTATTGGCAATAGGCAAGCTCGCGTTCCTGAATAATGACAAAGTTCTTGACAAGCCTTCCAAACCTAAGCTGAATTCGACGCTGTCGGACCAGTGTTCCTCAAGCTGCAGAGTCTCACCGTCTTTAAACCTGCTCTTTTTTTTCAATTCGATGATCTGGGAAAACACAAAGCTACTATTTCGCCTCTATTACCGCCCGGTGTCGGCGATGAGCGGCATTATCGACGAAGGACATTGGCTGTATGCCGCTATCAGGGTTGCTGCACTATCCCTTTTGCTTTGCCCTTAGCACTTCGCCCTATGGTAAGCTTTGTCATTCCCGAACCAT
>DATBSH010000213.1:0-4081 GCA_036559885.1 Pyrinomonadaceae bacterium | reverse complement strand
CACGTTTAACTCAATGACATCTGCGCTGCCGGCGCGCAAGTTGTCAAGTGTTGCTTGCGACGGCGCATTGTCAAGATTGATGCGTGCCACAGCAGCTTCCGCCCCTTCGAAAACTATGTTCTCCATCTCCTGCACGTTGATGTGTTCGCTCTTGATCGCATCGAGCACCGTAGCCAACACGCCGGGACGATCCAGATGACGAACAACCAGCCGGTGCGTAGCTGGAGTTTGTCTGGCGAGATTTACAACATTGGGAACATTCCCTGTTTCCTTAAACTCGCGAACAATCCGCACCGTTTCCGCTGCAATCGCTTCCTGAGCCTGGTCGGTTGAGGCGCCGATGTGATGGGTGCCGTACAGATTTGCCTCCTTCGCAATCTCGTCGCTGAAAGGCGCAGTCGCTGAAGTCGGCTCTCCGGCAAATACATCGAGTCCGGCTCGAATGCCGCGGGACTTCATCACCTCAACCAATGCCGCATGGTCCACCACCTCGCCGCGCGCAGTGTTGATGAAGTAAGCACCTTCGTTCATGTTTGCGAAGAACGCAGCACCGAGGAAGCTGCGGGTGTCTGCGTTCAGAGCTACGTGCACGCTAACGATGTCCGCATCGCGCGCCACGTCTGCCGGTGATGGTTTGTATTCGACTCCAAGTTCGACGGCGCGCTCTGGAGTCAGACTGCGACTCCAGGCAACTACTCGCATGCCAAAGGCCTGAGCCCGTGGAATCATTTCCGCCCCAATCTTTCCCACGCCCACCAAGCCAAGCGTTCGACCGAAAAGCCCGCGAGCCTTGGAAAACTCTTTTTTGTTCCATTCTCCGCGGCGAAGCGCAATCACGTTGTCCGCAATTCGCCGGTCAAGCGCGAGGATCAAGGCAAAGGCGAGTTCAGCGACGGCTATCGAATTCTTGCCCGGACAGTTTGAAACGTAAATGCCACGCCGCGAGGCTGCGGCGACGTCGATGGTGTTGAACCCAGCGCCCGCGCGGACCACCAGCTTGATCTGGCCCGCCGCTAACATCGGTTCGGTCACTTTTGTCCCGCGGACGACGAGCACGTCAGGCATTTGCCGGCGGATGGCTTCGGTTAGGGCATCGTCTTTGAGATCAGGTTGGAACGAAACGTCGCAGCCGATGGCCTGCAAACCATCGCGGCCGGATTGTTCAAACTTGTCAGCAATTAGAACGCGCATTATAAGTCCATGCTTCAACGTTGGTCGTCTCTCAAGAAGTTCAGAGTTCAACCTTCAGGTTGTTCGTTTGTAAAACTACACAAGCTAAAGCTTGAACTCTGAACTGCTTGAGCGACGGCTAAAGCTCGCTAAATCTTATGAATCAGCAATCCGTCGCGCAGCTTCGGCTCAAACCAGGTTGACTTTGGCGGCATAATCTCGCCGGCATCCGAAACGCGCAACAGGTCGTCCATCGTCGTCGGATACAGTGAGAAAGCGACCGCGGCTTTTCCGTCGTCGACGAGCCGCTTCAATTCCTTGCTGCCACGTACGCCGCCGATGAAATCGATCCGCTTGTCGGTGCGGACGTCCTTAATACCCAGGATTGGATCAAGCACCAAATCCTGGAGAATACTCACGTCCAGCGAGGCGACAGTTCCATGCGCCGGCGTGACATCGGAACGAAGGCCGAGCGCGTACCATTTGCCGTCAAGATACATGCCCCATTGTCCGCGCCGCTCCGGCGTTTCGCCACCGCCTTCCGTCACTTCAAAACTCTTTTTTACAGTTTCAATAAACTCGTTGTTCGACAAGCCATTCAGATCGCGCACGGCACGGTTGTAAGCAAGTATCTGGACCTGGTCATCCGGGAAAATAACAGCCAGGAAGAAGTTGTATTCTTCGTCGCCGGTGTGACTAAAGCTCTGCTCCCTGAGTTCGGCGCGCGCTCGGGCGGCGCTGGCGGCCCGGTGATGACCATCGGCAATGTAGAGGAACGGAATTTCGCGAAACGCATGAACAAAGCGCACGGCATCGGGCACATGCCAAACGGTGTGTTGAATCCCGTCATCCGCGGTGAAGTCGAAAATGGCGTTTGTCATCGTCGTCTCCATCACCATCGTGTCTATATCGCGGCTGGCCCTGTAGGTAAGAAACACCGGTCCGGTCTGCGCGCGTAGCGCCATCATGTGCTGCGTGCGATCATCCTCCTTGTCACGGCGCGTGCGTTCGTGTTTACGAATTAAGTCCTGGTCATACTCATCTACCGAGCAAGAAGCAACCACGCCAATCTGTTCGTGTTCTCCCATGATCAGGCGATATAGATAGAGGCTGGGGATCTTCTCACTGACCAGCGGACAATCTTTGATGAGTTTTTCAAAGTTCTCCAACGCTCGGCGGTAGACCGGATCGCTGTGCGTGTCGGTGCCTTCCGGCATGTCAATTTCCGGCCGGGAGACGTGCAGAAAACTTAAAGGATTATTCGCCGCCAGCGCGCGCGCTTCTTCAGTACTGACGACGTCGTAAGGAACACTTGCTACCTCGCTGGCCCGGTTAGCCTCGGGACGCAAGCCACTAAAAGGACGAATGACTGCCACTAATTCCTCCCGGCGCAGATGCCAACAACAATTTACTGTCAGCAGAATTCCGAGCTGCGCATTATTTGCCGACGCTTTGATTTGTGGAGCTTGTTCCTAAAGACTAGCCGTTCCCGCGTAGTCTTAGCAAGCTGGGAAATCACAACTTAGCCCACTCTTACGAACCGAAAACCACAAGTAACCGAAGTGCTTTCGACTGACAGGCCGGAGGAGCAAAAGTGAGTGTAGAATGAGGCAGCATGTCGAATCCGAATAGCGCTTCTTTAGAGAAGGCGCAGGCAGAACTTGAAGCAAGACTACGCGAACTGGACGAGCGACTCCGCAGCGAGATGCGTGCGCGCGGCTTTGATCCGGCACAGGGCGAGAACCTGGCGCTCACGGGTCCGCTGGCGAAGCTCTACATGGAACGGGAAACTTTAAGAGAAGAACTGGAAACGTTGGCTGGATCAAAAAACTCGACAGACGAGTGAGGTCGATCATGACAGAGATCGAGAGGATAATAGATCAACTGAATCGAGCGTTTGTGGGCGAAGCGTGGCATGGACCGGCGGTCATCGAGATTCTCGAGGGGGTTACGGCCCAACAAGCAGCGGCACATCCACTCGCCGGCGGGCATAGCATTTGGGAACTCGCGCTTCACTTGGCTGCGTGGACGCGCGCTGTTCTGCGAAGATTACACGGTGATCCCGCCCAACTAACAGACGCTGAGGATTTTCCGGCAGTCACAGACCCGTCCGAGCGAGCATGGGAAGAAGTGCGTGAATCCCTTAAGCAGGCGCAGGTAGAATTGCGTAGCGCCATCCTGCTTCTTGACGACTCTCGACTTGACCAGCCTATTATCGAAGGCATGAGTTCAATCTACGTGACCCTTCACGGAGTGATTCAGCACAGTCTTTATCACGCGGGTCAGATTGCGATATTGAAAAAGGCATTTAATGAAAGGCAAACAGCATGAATGATCTGGCTGAACGTCAGTGTGTTCCCTGCCGCGGTGGAGTGCCACCGCTAGCTGCGGAGGAGATCACAAAACTGCAGGCCCAACTCGACGGTTGGGAAGTTGTCGGGGAGCACCACCTGCGGAAGGAATATAAGTTTGACGATTTCAAGGCCGCGCAGGCGTTTGTAAATCGAGTAGCCGAACTCGCCGAAGAGCAGTGGCATCATCCCGACATTTGTTATGGATGGGGTCGAGCAGAAGTGACCATCTGGACGCACAAGATTGACGGTCTAACAGAAAGCGACTTCATTCTCGCCGCAAAGATTGATCAGCTCGGATAGTCGCGTGCGGGAATGTGCCAGTTTTCTTGCAGTGAATCCAACAATGGCATCACGCGACTAATCGGAGGTTTGGGATGAACACATGCTACGATTCGGCCATGTCCGAAAACGACAAACTCATTAACTTCATCGCCACGACGGTCGAGGCTCTGCGCCAGCGTGTCGACACGATCAGCGAGCAAATGGCTACTAAGGTTGACCTCGCTAATCTTAGAGATGAGATGACGACCGAGCTCGCGGCGGTGAAAGACCAAATG
>DATBSH010000212.1:0-2904 GCA_036559885.1 Pyrinomonadaceae bacterium | reverse complement strand
TTTCTACCTGGGAAACTGCCTTGTAAAGATACGGGTTATCGATTGACCACAAGAGGGGATGACCGACGGCCAACTTCTCCTGCACCTTAGCGACCGCGCCTTTTTCTAAGTCACGTGTGGACTCAGCGCGCGCAATCTCCTTGCCCCGGGCATCATAGAGAATCGTTTTTAATTTGAACGATCGACTGGCCTCAGATGAGTTGCGAACGATCGTTTCGATTTCGACCGAGGCAGCCGTTTCGTTGAGTTGCGGCGTCGTAATGTACGTACCCCAGTGGTCGACGTGAAGTTGTTCGACCGTCGTTAGCCAAACATTGCGGTAGATTCCAGAACCTGAGTACCATCGCGAATTCGGCTGCTGTGAGTTGTCGACTTTCACAGCGATCACGTTCTTCTTGTTTCCGAAATCTAGGTACGGCGACAGCTCGTATTGAAACGAGATGTATCCATAGGGTCGCTTTCCGAGATAGTGTCCGTTGATCCAGACTTCGCTGTTGCGATAGATCCCGTCAAAGTCGACGAAGACAGACTTCCCTTTTGCTGCCAGCGGCAAGTTGAAAGTCTTGCGGTACCAGCCGATGCCGCCAGGAAGGGCGCCGCCGTCGAAACCGGCCGGATGCTTTTCACTAAACTCCCCTTCGATGCTCCAGTCGTGAGGCAGATCGAGCAATCGCCATTGGGCGTCATCTAAATCGGGCGCCTGACCATTAGCAACGTCACCCAGATGGAAGCGCCAGCTCTGATTAAAGTTTAGGGTGTTGCCCGGTCTTGGATTGGCAATAACCTGAAGGAGCGGGAATAAGAGAAGCGAGAAGACTACGAAACTAAAACCTGAAAATTTTTTCATGTCGCTGATCCAGCCTTTCGCCGAATGAGGCCTTCAGTTCAATTGATATCTTAAAGACCAGGGCGGAGTCCTAAAGCCTTGACGATTTCCGGGTCAGCCATGGCGTGGCCATCCTGCTTATTGACCGCCGCGAAGCCGCCGGCGTAATCCCACATTGTCCAACCGATGCCGTACTTTTCGAGCGCCGTACGCATGTCAGCGATCCAGACAGCCCGATCGGCTGGCGGAGCAAAGCGCCGAAAGGTGCCGAACTCGTTGCAGGTAAGTGGAACCTGATACTTTGCCGCCCAGGCGGCAGCCAAGGAAATCTCCCTCTCAATGCGCGCAGCGTTCCACCCATCTTCGCCGTAGCGAAGTAGATTGTAACGCGCTGGTTCATCTTGAACGGTGTCGAGAACTTTTCCGACACTCTCGAGACTAGATGGATACGGGATATTTCTGTAGAACGGTATATTTGCGCCGGCCCACGTCGCGCCCTGATGCGTGAAGGCAAACGGCTCGTAAAAGTGGAAGTTGTAAATAATATTCCGGTCGGCATAAGGCTGCATAAACAGCAGCTCTGCAAGGCCCGACCACCGGTGACCAGACGCGATAATCGTGTGTTGTGGCGCACTCGAGCGAACGGCAGCAATGAGTTTTCCCTGAATGCCAAACCAACGATAGCCATCTTCCACCATCGGTTCATTAAGTAGTTCAAATAAGACTCGTTCAGGGTCACGGATGGAGAGATGCTGGGCAAATGCTCGCCAGAATCTTTCAAAGGCTTCAATCTGCCGATCGCTGCTGTTAAGTCTTAACTTGAATTCGTCAGACGGATGGATATCAATGATCACTGCCAAGCCCTGTGCCAGTATCAGATCAAGCGCGTCGTCGAGATACTTCAGGTAGCCAGCATTTAGTTTCGTCGGATCGTCCCAGTTGAACAGCGGCGCGGGCTCGACGGTCAGGCGCACATGATCAAAGCCAAGATGTTTTATTAGCGCCAGGTCTTCCGCGGTAGTGTGCGATTTGAGATGAGCTTCCGAATACTCCCTGGCCTGCGCGAACCAGTGGCTTAGATTAATTCCGTGACGTATGTGAGCGAGTCTTGAGTGAGCCACGTCCTTCTGTAACTTCAGTTCTTTGTCCGCGCCGTTTAGATAGGACACTTGTGTCCTGCCGCGCGAGGCGGACAAGTCTCCGGCATTAAGTGCGTGATCCTGCGCCGCGTTTGACACGGATGACAGAATAGCGATCGCGACGGCGAGGAATAACAACGAAAGATTTCGTTCCATAATGGCGAACCTTTTAACAGCCGACGCAGAAAAAAGTAAAGCAAAACCAACTCCGAGCCGTTGGCCGTAAAGCAAGCTGTTAGCTTGCGGTGGCGCGGAATCAACCACCTTGATTGGCGACGAATCATCGCAAACTAACAGTTTGCTTTACGATTGGTAGCTTCGTTGAAGGTGTCTGATAACTTCAGTTCTTTTATCCGCGCCGTTTAGATAGGAACCTTGTGTCCCGCTTCAGTTTTTTAACCGCACCGTTTAGATAGGACACTTGTGTCCCCCCGCGCGAAGGCGGACAAGTCCGCTTTCTAAACGAAACGTAAACCCAGAGTAAGATCCGTTCTGGTTCAGGCGACCGCATTCCTAGAAATAACCTCTCGATAAAAAGCTGCGCTTAACTTCGGAGTTCTTTTTTGGGTGGCATAGTCAACATAGTGCAGCCCGAAGCGATTCGTGTAGCCGTCGGCCCACTCAAAGTTGTCCATCAGGCTCCAGAGGAAATAGCCATGCACAGGGATGCTTTGAGAAGTTGCTCGCTGAAGCTGCGCCAGATAGTTGCGGAGAAACATTACCCGGTCGGTGTCGTAAACGATGCCGTCCGAAGCAGGAATGTCTGATGAAGAGCACCCATTCTCCGTAATGTAGATCTCTTTCACATTCCAAATTTTTGCGACGTGGCGTGGTCCCCAATAGAGTGCCTCAGGTCCAATATTTAACCACGATGAGGCCATGTGCGGGTACGACTGAGGGTTAGGAACCGCTGCGAAGCCCAGTGGTGAATTGTCGGCC